>CALGFH010000384.1 GCA_937881255.1 uncultured Actinomycetes bacterium | reverse complement strand
TCGGGAACGAGCTGCGTCGCAGCCAGCCGATGCCACCCACAGGAGGCGACATGACCGAGTTCCCGTCAGTGCAGCACGTGGCCCTCACCGTGACCGACCTGGAGGCCAGCCGCGAGTGGTACACGCGCCTGCTGGGCGCGGAAGCCGTCCTCGACGAGCCGGTTCCCCCGCTGGACGGCCATCACCGGGGCTTTCGCCACGTCGTCTTCGCGCTTCCTGGCGGCGCCCTGTTCGCGCTGCACGCCCACGGCGCGACCGACCGGAGCCAGCTGTTCGACGAGTTCCGTCCCGGCCTGGACCATGTCAGCTTCGGCTGCGCCGACCGGAGCGAGCTCGAGCGGTGGCAGGAACGTCTCGACGAGCTCGGCGTCAAGCACGGCGGCATCGCCGAGGACGCCAACGGCTACGGGCTGTCCTTCCGCGACCCGGACAACATCGCCCTGGAGCTGTGGTCGCCCCGTTCCTGATCCGGACCCCCCGCACCGGCCTGGGGCATTAGGCTGGTCGCATGAGCAAGCCGACGATCTTGACGGTCGACGACGATCCCGTGGTGTCGGCGGCGATCACCCGCGACCTGGTCGGCCGGTACGGGGCCGACTACCGCGTGGTCGGGGCGACCTCGGGAGCGGAGGCGCTGGTCGTGCTGACCAGGCTGGCCCTGCGCGACGAGCCGGTGGCGTTGATCGCGGCCGACCAGCGGATGCCCGAGATGACCGGCATCGAGCTGCTCGAGCAGGCGCGGGACCATGCCCCGGGGGCGAAGTTCCTGCTGCTCACGGCGTACGCCGACACCGAGGTGGCGATCAGGGCGATCAACGACATCGGCCTCGACTACTACCTGCTCAAGCCGTGGGACCCTCCGGAGGAGCGGCTGTACCCGGTCATCGACGACCTGCTCGGGGACTGGCGGCAGGCCAACCGGGACCACACCGCGGCCGTGCGGGTGGTCGGGCACCGATGGTCGGAGCACGGCCACGACATCAAGATGTTCCTGGCTCGCAACTACGTGCCCTACCGCTGGTACGACATCGAGCGCGACGCCGAGGCCCAGCGGTTGCTCGACCTCGCCCAGGCGGCACCGGCCGACCTGCCGCTGGTACTGGTGCCGGAGGGCGACGCGCTGCGCTCGCCGTCGGCGCTCGAGCTGGCGGGCGCGCTCGGCCTGCGGACCTCCGCGCGGCAGCGCCTGTACGACGTGTGCATCGTCGGGGGCGGGCCGGCCGGCCTGGCCGCCGCGGTCTACGCGGCCTCGGAGGGCCTGAGCACGGTCGTCGTGGAGCGCGAGGCCCCAGGGGGCCAGGCGGGACAGAGCGCGGCCATCGAGAACTACCTGGGGTTCCCCAAGGGGCTGAGCGGCTCCGACCTCACCCAGCGGGCCATGGCCCAGGCCGCCCGCTTCGGGGCCGAGATGGTCGTGGCCCGCGACGTCGTCGGCTTCGAGGCCAGGGGGCCGGTGCGGGCCGTGCGCTTCGACGGCTCGGGGGAGATCGAAGCCCGCGCCCTCATCGTGGCCACCGGCGTGTCCTACCGGCGGCTGGAGGCGGCCGGGCTGGAGCAGCTCACCGGCCGTGGCGTCTACTACGGCGTCAACGCCGGCGAGGCCGGCCAGTGCCAGGGCGACGAGGTCTACGTCGTCGGGGCGGCCAACTCGGCCGGCCAGGCCGCGCTCAACCTCTCCCGCTTCGCCAAGCGGGTGGTGCTGGTGGTGCGGGCCGGGACGCTCGCCGACACCATGTCCAGGTACCTGGTGGAGCGGATCACCTCCGCGCCCAACATCGCCGTGCGCTACCGCAGCGAGGTGGTCTCGGGCCGGGGCGACGGCCACCTCGAGGCGCTCACCCTGGCCGACCGGGACACCGGGGTCACGGAGGAGGTGCCGTCGAGCTGGCTGTTCGTGTTCATCGGGGCCTCGCCCCGCACCGAGTGGCTCGGCCCCGAGGTCGTCCGGGACGACAAGGGGTTCGTCGTCACCGGCCAGGACCTGCTGGGCCCCGCGTGGGTGCGGCGGTGGCCGCTCACCCGTGCCCCCTACGTCCTGGAGACGAGCGTGCCCGGCGTGTTCGCCGCCGGCGACGTCCGGCTCGACTCCATGAAGCGGGTCGCCTCGGCCGTCGGTGAGGGCGCGATGTCGATCTACCTCGTGCACCGCTACCTGGCCACGATCTGATGCGGGCCGAGGAGCTCCGTCCGCTCAGCATCTTCGACGGCCTCAGCGACGACCAGCTGGCCGAGCTGGTCGAGGGCGGGACCGAGGTTCCTGTCGAGCCCGGGGTCGAGCTGTTCCACGAGGGCCAGCACGCCGACCACTGGTGGCTGCTGGTCGACGGGGCCATCGACCTCCTCCGCCACGTCGGCCGCGAGGACACGGTGGTCGCCAGGATGGACGTGCCCGGCCGCTGGGCCGGCGGCTTCCGTGCCTGGGACGAGCACGGCGTCTATCTCGCCACCGGCCGGGGGGTGACCGCCGGCCGGGTGCTGCGGGTGCCGGCCGAGGTGCTCCGCGAGCGGTCCAACGCCTGGTTCCCGTTCGGCGGGCACCTCATCCAGGGGCTCTACCACACCGCGCGCTCGATCGAGTCGACGGCGCGGCAGCGCGAGTCCCTGGTCACCCTGGGGACGCTCGCCGCCGGCCTGGCCCATGAGATCAACAACCCGGCGTCGGCCGCCACCCGGACCGTCGACGCCCTCCAGACGGCGTCGGAGACGCTGCTCTCGTCCCTGGGCCGGCTGGTCCACGACCAGCTCACGGCCGAGCAGTTCACCGCCCTCGACGCGATGCGCCGGGCGATCGGGCCCTCGGCGGCGGACCCGGACCCGCTGGCCCGCTCCGACCGCGAGCAGGCGCTCTCGTCCTGGCTGACCCGCCACGGGGTCGCCCGCGGGTGGGCCATCGCCCCGCCGCTGGCCGCCGCCGGGGTCGATCCCGCCTGGTGCGACCGGGCCGCGACCGTCCTGGAGGGACCGGCCCTCGGGCCGGGCCTGGAGTGGGTGGCGAGCACGCTCTCGGTGGCCACCCTGCTGGGCGAGCTGAAGGACTCGACCCGGCGCATCTCCGAGCTGGTCGGCGCCGTCAGGTCCTACTCGCAGCTGGACCGCGCGTCGCTGCAGCGCATCGACGTCACCGACGGCCTCGAGAGCACGCTGGTGATGCTCGGGCACAAGCTGCCCGGCGGCGTGACGGTGGTGCGCGACTACGGCGCCGGCATGCCCCGGATCGAGGCCTACGCCGGCGAGCTCAACCAGGTGTGGAGCAACCTGATCGACAACGCCATCGACGCCATGGACGGCACGGGCACGCTGCGGCTGGCCACACGGCTCGAGGAGGACAGCGTCGTCGTCGAGATCGGCGACACCGGTCCGGGGATGCCGCCGCCGGTGGCGGCCCGGGCGTTCGAGGCCTTCTACACCACCAAGGACGTCGGCAAGGGCACCGGCCTGGGACTCGACATCGCCCGCCGGATCGTCACCGAGCGCCACGGCGGCACGATCACGATCGACTCCCGACCCGGCGCGACCGTGCTGGCTGTTCGTCTCCCGATCCGGCCGGCCGCGGGGCCCGGACGGCGACGGTGACCGCGGCCACGACCAGGACGACGGCGGCGGTGAGGATGGCGCTGCCGATGCCGTCGACGAAGGACTGCTGAGCGGCCGCCACCAGCCGGTTCCCGGCCTCGCCGAGCTGGCCCAGGGCGGTGGACTGGGTGAAGGCGATCGAGCTCTGGGCTCCCTCGGCCACCTGGGCCGGCAGCCCCCTGACGGCGTCGGCCATGGCGTCGCGATACTGCTGGTTGAGGACGCTGCCGAGGATGGCGATGCCGAGGGCGCTGCCGAGCTCGCGGGCGGTGTCGTTGACGGCCGAGGCGACACCCTGCTTGCTGGGAGGCAGCGAGGAGGTGATGGCCGTGGTGGCCGGGGTGCCGGCGAGGCCCATCCCGGCGGCGAACAGGACCAGGCCGCTGGCGAACAGCCAGTAGTTCATCTCGACCTCGACCTGCGAGATGACCAGGAACCCGCAGGCCATGAGGACCAGCCCGGCCGGGCCGAGGCGGCGGAAGCCGACCCGCTGGGCGAGCAGCGGGGCCCGGCGGGCCAGTGGGATCAGCACCACCGGCAGGGGCAGGAGCGCCACCGCGGCCCGCAGGGGCGAGTAGCCGACGACGAACTGCAGATACTGCAGCGCGATGAAGAAGAACCCGAAGGCGGCGAAGAACTGCGCGGTGATGGTCAGGGAGCCGGCGCTGAAGCCACGCAGGCGGAACAGTCGCGGATCGAGCATCGGCTCGGCGGCCCGCAGCTCCCAGAGCACGAACACCACCCCGGCCAGGAGGCCGGCGGCCAGCGCGCTCATCGTCAGGGCGTCGGTCCAGCCGCGCTCGGGCCCTTCGATGATGCCGAAGACGACACCGCCAACGGCCACCAGCGACAGGGCCGCGCCGACCAGGTCCAGCCGCGGGGGGTGCTCGTCGGCCGAGCGGGGCACCAGGGCCAGCGTGCCCGCCAGGGCCAGCGCGGCCAGGGCGACGTTGAGCCCGAAGAAGGAGTTCCAGTCGAAGAACTCCAGCAGGATCCCGGTGCCGAACAGGCCAAGGACGGCGCCCCCGCCGGCGACCCCGACCCAGACGCCGATGGCCCGCGGCCGTTCCGCCTCGGGGAACGAGGTGGTGATGACCGAGAGGGTGGTGGGCATGATGGCGGCCGCGCCGACCCCCATGAACGCCCGCACGACGATCAGCTGGGTGGGGTCGGTGGTGGCCATCCCGAAGGCGGCCGCGGCGCCGAAGACCGCCAGCCCGATGGCGAGCACGCCCTTGCGCCCGTAGCGGTCACCGAGGGCGCCGGCGAGCAGCAGCAGGCCGGCGAACACCACCGTGTAGGCGTCGACGATCCAGGTGAGCTCGGTCTGGGTGGCGCCGGTGTCCCTGGCCAGGCTGGGCAGGGCGACGTTGAGGCCGCTGACGGCCGAGACGACCGCCATCAGGGCCAGGGCCACGACGGCGAGCACGGCGTGGGTCCGCCTGGCCGACAGCTCGGATGACGTGCGCTGCATCTGG
>CALGFH010000383.1 GCA_937881255.1 uncultured Actinomycetes bacterium | reverse complement strand
GGTCGGCGACGCCGGTCACCGAGCCTGGCGGCTGGTCGCGGTCGTGGGCAGGATGCCGTCGGCCGGGTAGGCCTCGGCCAGGCGGGCCAGGGCCAGGGCGGCCAGGGAGAGGCCGAAGTCGCGCAGGGCGATGTCGAAGTAGTCCCCGGCGACCAGCAGGTTGAGGATGATGGCCCACAGCCAGACGGCGACGACGTAGCCGCCGATCCGCGGGCGGAAGGCGACCAGCACCCCGGCGGCGATCTCGATCACCCCGACGGCCAGCATGAAGCTGTGGCCGCTGACCGGCAGGACGTCGGTGGCGACCGGGGCCAGGTACCGGTCCCAGTCGACCAGCACCTCGAAGAACTTGTCGAGACCGGCCAGGATGGGGGCGACGACGAAGCCGACCTGCAGGATCCGGAACGCCTGCCGGGCCCGGTCGGGGACTGCGGCCATGGGGCACCTCCTGGTGCTTGGAGCGGACGCCGTTCGTGGAGCTTGGTGTCGGGGCCGGGCCGGGTCTTACCTGCCGGCCGGTAAGACCTGGGGGGCGGGCGACACCAAGGAGGGCATGGAGGTGCCGATGGGGGGCGCGCTGGCTGCTACGCTCCCGGGCGTGGACCCGGCGATGGACTCGGAGTCGCGGGCCTGGGTGGCCGCCCTGGCCGGCGACGGCGGCGACCGCGAGGCCGCGCTCGACCGGCTGCACGCCCTGCTGCTGCGGGCGGCCCGGTTCGAGCTGGGCCGCCGCCGGGGCCAGCTGGCCGGCCTGTCCGCCGCCGAGCGGCACGACCTGGCCACCCAGGCCGCCGGCCGCCGCCGGGCCCAGCTCACCAGCCTGTCCGCCGCCGAGCGCACGACCTGGCCACCCAGGCGGCCGACGACGCCATGATGGGCGTTCTGGCCCGCCTGGGCGACTTCCGCGGGCTGAGCCGGTTCACCACCTGGGCCTACAAGTTCGCCCTGCTGGAGGCGGCCACCAAGGCCCGCCGGATGGCCTGGCGGGACCGCGAGCTGCCCCGCCCGCCCGAGGACTGGGCCGCCCTGGCCGACCCGGACGGCCGTCCCGAGGCGGCCGCCGAGCACGCCGAGCTCCTGGCCGCCCTGCGGGTCGCGGTCGCCGAGGTGCTCACCCCCCACCAGCGCGAGGTGCTCCTGACCGTGGTCGCCGGCCGGGTCCCGCTGGACGTGCTGGCCGAGCGGCGCGGCACGACCAGGGGCGCCCTCTACAAGACGATCCACGACGCGCGGCGCAAGCTGCGCGCCCACCTGACCGAGGCCGGCCTGCTGGCGGGGGAGGAGGCGAGCCGGAGATGAGCCTGTTCGACGGGCTGCTGGGTCCCGAGGGGCCGGAGGTGGGCTGCGACGACTGCTTCGCCGACCTGGACCGCTACGTCGAGCTGGAGCTGGCCGGCCAGGACCCGGACGCCCACCTCCCCGGCCTCCGCGCCCACCTGGCCGGCTGCCAGGCCTGCCGCGAGGAGCACGCCAGCCTCCGCGCCCTCCTGGCCGACGAGCCGGGCTGAGGCCGCCCGTCAGGTGCGCGGGAGCGGCGCCCGGTCCAGGCTCTCCCGGGCCCGCAGCAGCAGCCCGAGGACCAGGCGCTCGGCGGCCGGGTCGGTCCCGAGCAGCCGGTTGCCGTGCAGGTGCACGAAGCTGGCCGCCAGGTCGCGGAGAAGCGGGTGGTCGGCGGCGGTGAGGTGGGCCAGCCGGCGGGCGACCGGGGCCAGGGCGGCCCGCCGCTCGGCCAGGTGGTCCAGCACCTCGCGGCCGCCCGGGACCGACGCGAGCCGTTGCGGGTCGGCGAGCAGGGGCCGCAGGGTGGCCTTGCGCCGGCGGTGCTCGGGCCCCGAGGCCCGACGGTCGGTGACCCGCCCGGTGCACCATTCCAGCCGCCGGACCGGGTCGAGCCCGAGCGCGTCCAGCAGGTCGTCGGTGGTCAGCACGGCCAGCCCGACCCGGTCCAGCCCCAGGCCGTCCCGCAGGCGGCCGAGCAGCGCGGCCACGCAGCGGCTGTCGGCGGCGAACAGGTCCTCGGCGGCGGCCATCCCCTCCGGCCCGCCGTAGCGCTCGACCTCCCGCTCGTAGGTGTCGACCGCGAACCGGTCGCGGCCTCCGCAGGCGACCAGCGTCGCGGCCCACCCGCACAGCCGGGGCAGCAGCTCACCGGTCAGCCGCGCCGGCTCCCCCCGGAACCGCAGCCGCAGCTGCGGGTCGGGGTCGCCGTAGCGCAGGAAGAACCAGCCCGAGGCGAGCCCGTCCCGGACGGCCGCCTCGGCCTGCTCCCGGACCGGCCCGGCCAGCAGCTCGTCCTCGTCCTCCCGCGGCCCGTAGAGCTTGAGGTACAGCCAGTCGCTCCCGGGCGGCCGCAGCCGCTCCTCCCGGGCCACGGGCGCGGCCGGGGCGGGGCGCCGCCGCCCGTTCGAGGTTCCGGGCGGCGCATGCCGGGCGGTCAGGGAGAGGGGGACGACCAGCTCGGCCAGGAACCGGCCGCCGGGGCCCGGCAGCCAGGCGTCGCCGGGCCCGGGAACGGCCTCGTGCAGGACCACCGGCCGACCGCGCCCCAGCTCGACCTGGACCTGCCCGGCCTGGGCCGGGTCGTCCAGGTCGAGCAGCAGCCGCCGGTCGCCGCCACCGAGCTGCACGTACCGGGGGACGTTCCAGTCGTCACGCCACCGGCGGATCGCGGCCCCGAGCTCGCCGGGCGTGGCCAAGGCAAGGGCGTCGGGGTCGAGGCGCCAGGAGGCGGGGCGGAGGACGACCCGGCCGGCCTGGACACGGGGGAGGTAGGGGAACCCGGCGGCCGGCCCCCAGGAGAAGCCGCCCAGCTGGGCCCGCCCGTCCCGCCCGACCTCGGCCAGGAACCGGGCGACCGCGGGCGCCCCGGTCGGGTTGAGCATGTGGCCGGCGGTCACCTCCACTTCGGCGCCGCCGGCCGGCCACCAGACCCGCAGCCGCCCGTCGCGGACCCCAACGGCCAGCTCATCCAGCGGCACCACCCGGTCGGCGGGCACCCCTGGGCTGGTCCCGACGGCCAGCTCGAAGCCGTCCCCGGCCGGCCGGACGGCCACGTTGGCCTGCCGCAACCGCCGCGGCAGGTACACCAGCTCGGCTACGACCACCCCCGGCCGGGTCGGCGCGGCGCGGCCGGGGGGCCGCCGCGGCAGGTACACCAGCTCGGCCACGACCACCCCCGGCCGGGTCGGCGCGGCCCGGCCGGGGGGCGTCAGCAGGCCGGCGAACCGGCCCAGGTTGCGGCCGGCCGGGGACACCCCGGGGCCGTGGCCGACGACGAGGGTGAAGGCGCCGGCGTCGATCGCCGCCGCCGAGCTGGCCGCGATCCCCAGGTACAGCTCCAGCGAGCCCGGCGCCGTCTCCGGGCCCGGGGCCCAGGTGGCCAGCTGCCGGGCCAGCTCCTCGTCGAGCTCGAGGATCGGCTGGCGCTCCCGCAGGGCCCGGCCGGCGAGGTCGAGCAGGAGCTGGTTCCGCCGGACGGCCGGGGCCGGCGTCGTGGGCCCGGTGGGCGGGCCCAGGGGGCCGAGGCCGAAGCGCGGGTCGAGCAGCTCCAGCAGCGCCACCACCCGGTCCGGGCCGTAGCGGCGCAGGAACGCCCGCCGGTAGGCGGCCAGGTGCGGCGGGCCGTCGGGCAGCGGCGTCATCGACAGCAGCAGCTCGGCCGCCTCCGCCGCCGCCGCCCCGACCGCCGGGTGCAGGCCGGCGCCCCGCAGGTCGAGCCGGGCGTCGACCTGCAACGGCGAGCGCGCCCCGCCCATCCCGATCCGCTCGCTGAGGCCAGCGTGGCCGGCGGCGGCCCCGGCCACCCCGGCCCGGTCCAGCGCGGCCGCGTCGGCGGCCAGCGAGGTCAGCCGCTCCGCCTCGTCCCGGGCGCGGGCCGCGCCGGATGCGGCGAGGCGGCCGGCCACCCAGCCGGCCGGGTCGGGGCCGGTCAGGGGCGGGCGGAGGTCGCTGAGGAGCAGGGTCGCCTCACAGAGCTGGGCGATCAGCTGGTCGACCCGCTGCGGGGTCGCGCCCGGGACCACGGCCAGCAGGTGGGCCGCCAGGTCCGGGTAGGGGATCGGGCGCCTGGCCGCGGCCAGGGCCTGGCGGACCGCTCCGGTCGCCCGCACCGAGACGCTGCCGCCGGCCACCCCGGAGCCGGTCGGGGCGGCCTCGGAGAGGTGCAGGCGGCCGGCGCGCTCGAAGGCGGCCGTGTTGGCGAACAGGCGCAGGTGGCGACGGACCCCTGGGTCGCCCTCCAGCCGGAGGGCCAGCCGCAGCAGCCACTCCATTTCCAGCCGGGTCCTGGTTCGCGGCGGCCCGGCCAGGGCCAGGTCGGTCCGGTCCGCCCAGCGGGTGACCCCCACCCCCGCGAACAGCCCGAACGGCGTCGGCCGGGTCGACATCCGGATCCGGTAGCGGAGCAGCTTGCCCTCCAGCCGGGGCCAGCCGGGATCGCCGGGCCCGGCTCGGTCCAGCGCCGCCAGCAACGACGGGCTGGCCACGGCGAGCGCCCGCCGCACCTCCGGGACAAGGTGCCCACGGCGCACGTTCCCGGTGCGCAGGGCCAGGTAGGCGTCCACCGGCAGCAGCGGCGCGCGGACGACCAGGTGGTCCATCGGCCGGTAGAGGGGCGTTGCCGGGGTCCGGGTGCGGGGCTGGGCCATGGCCGGAGGCTACGCGAGCAGGAACAGCCGGGCCCAGGTGGGCTCGGCGGTCGAGGCCGCGCCCAGCAGGGCCAGGGCGACGCCGGGGGCACCGGTGAGCAGCCCGGGCTGGTCGACCAGGCGGCCGCCCGTCTCCACGTCCCGGTAGCCGAGCGGGGAGTCCGGGTCGAAGCCGGCCAGCAACCCGGCGGCCATGCCGGCGGCCGCCCGACGGAACCCGTCGTCGCCGGTCGCCCGGGCGAAGGTCGAGGTCACGGCCAGCAGCCCGGCCCGGCCGTGGCAGAAGGTGGGGGAGCCGGGCCCTCCCTCGCCGACCGGCCCGGCCAGCGCGGCCGACAGCGCGGCCACGGCCAGGTCGTGGTGCCCGGTGCCGGCTGGCCCGAGGGCGTCGCCGGCCAGCCGGAGGGC
>CALGFH010000382.1 GCA_937881255.1 uncultured Actinomycetes bacterium | reverse complement strand
CGGCCAGGTCGGTCTCCCAGGCGGCGATCCCGGCCTCGGCCAGGGCCTCGTTGAGCCCGATCTCCTGGGTGGCCATCGACTTGACCTTGACCACCTCGTCGGCGCCGGCCGCCCTGACCAGGTCGGTGACGATCCGGTTGGCCTCATTGGCGTCCCGAGCCCAGTGGACGACCCCGCCGCGGGCGCTGACCTGCTCCTCCAGCTGGACCAGGTAGCCGTCCAGGCCGGCCAGGACCTGGTCCTTGATGGCCGCGCCGGCGGCCCGCAGCTCGGCCCAGTCGGGCACCTCCTCCACCACCGCGGCCCGCTTGGCCCTGATGGTCCCGGTGGCCTTGGCCAGGTTGCGCCGCAGCTGGGCGTCGCCGAGGGCGGACCGGGCCGCCTCCGGGAACGGCTTGCCCCCGCGCAGGTGCCCCACCCCAGGCGGGGCCGTCGGCATCCCCAGGAAGACTTGGGTCATCGGGGCGGCACCTCCGGCTGCTCGGCCCGGGTCGAGGCCAGGATCTCGGCCAGGTGGACGGTGCGCACCCCGGTCCGCAGCCGCGACAGCCCGCCGCCGATGTGGAGCAGGCACGAGCTGTCCGAGGCCGAGCAGACCTCGGCCCGGGTCGAGAGCACGTTGTGCATCTTGTCGGCCAGCATGGCCGCCGAGGTGTCCGGGTTCTTGACCGCGAACGTCCCCCCGAAGCCGCAGCAGGCCTCGGCCTGGGGCAGCTCGACCAGGTCGATCCCGCCGACCTCGCGCAGCAGCCGCAGCGGCCGGTCCCCGACCCGCAGCACCCGCAGGCTGTGGCAGGTGGGATGGTAGGTCACCCGGTGCGGGTAGTAGGCGCCGACGTCGGTGACCCCGAGCACGTCGACCAGGAACTCCGACAGCTCGAAGGTGCGCGAGGCCACCTCGCCGGCGGCCGCCGCCAGCCCGGGGTCGCCGGCCTCGGCGGCCAGCCAGGCGTGCTGGTGGCGGACCGACCCGGCGCACGACCCGCTGGGAGCCACCACCGCGTCGTAGCCGGCGAAGGCGGCGGCGTGCCGGCGCACCAGCGGCACCGCCTCCCTGAGGTAGCCGGTGTTGATGTGCATCTGCCCGCAGCAGGTCTGGGCCCGCGGCACCTCGACGGTGCAGCCGAGCCGCTCCAGCAGCCCGACCGTCGCCTTGCCGACGTCCGGGAACAGCCCGTCCACCAGACAGGTCACGAACAAGGCGACACGCACGCTCGGCCCTCCACGGCTCTGCTCATTCGTCCGCTTCCTCACCGGACAGCGTGACGCTACGCCATCCCGTCACCACACGTCGCCCGCCCGCCAGTCGCAGATGAGCGAGCCGGCCAGGTCGAGCTCGCCGCTGGCCGCCGTCCGCAGCACCAGCACGCTCCCGTCCTCCTCGGCGGTCCGCTCCGGCCCGCCCGGCCCGGCCACGAACGTCGGCCCCTGCCAGATCTCCCACCCCAGCCGCTGGTAGAACCCGGGGATCCCGGTCCCGTCGGCCAGCGCCCCCAGCTCGTACCCCCGCCCGATGACCCGCCCAGCCTCCGCCATCACCAGCGTGGCCAGCCCCCGTCCCTGCCGGTCCCCCCGGGTCGCCACCCCCTCCACATACCCCGTCCGCAGCTCCCGCCCCCCGGCCACCAGCACCCGCGGCACCACCGCCCCGTGGGCCACCACCTCGCCGTCCTCGACGGCCATGACGTGCACCCCTCCCAGCGCGTGCTCCCAGTCGTGCTCGTCGAACCGCCCCCCGAAGGCCCCGACCACCATCCGCCGCACCGCTTCCAGCTCCTGCTCGCGCAGCTCGGCCGTGCCGATGGTCCGCAGCCGGGTCATGCCCGTGCCGCTCTCGTCTCGAACAGCAGCGAGCCCGCGACGACCAGGACCAGCGCCGCCAGCTGGGTCAGGGCGGAGGTGGTGAGGCCGAGGGGGATGGTGGCCAGGGCGAGGGCGGCGGCGGTGAGGCGGAGGCGGGTGGGGCCGAGGTGGAGGGTGTGGCGGAAGAGGGCGTCGGCGACCAGGAAGAGAGCGGTGCCGCCGGACAGGAGGAGGGCGTGGGGGAGGTCGAGGGGGTCGAAGGCGTGGCCGATGGTGTCCTTGAGGCCGGCGGCCAGGGTGATGATGCCGAGGAGCATGAGCAGGTGCCAGTAGCCGAAGGCCTGGATTGCGACCCAGCCGCGGCGGTCGTCGGGGACGGCGGCCAGGGCCCGCTCGGCGCGGATGTCGTCGCCGCCGAAGTAGGCCCACCACAGGCAGGCCGCGAGCAGCAGGCCGAGCACGGCCACGCTGGCCAGGGCCAGGTCGACGGGGAGGCCGGCGGCGCCGATGCCGATGGCCACGATCGACTCGCCCAGGGCGACGATCACGACCAGGCCGTGGCGCTCGACGAAGTGGGCCGGGGCGATCCGGAAGCCGCCGGTGCCGGCCAGGCGGGGGGTGAACCACTCGACCGCGAAGGCGGCCGCCCAGAGCAGGTAGGCGGCGGTGCCCTCGACGACCACGGCGGCCAGGACGAGCACGGCCGAGGCCAGGTTGAACGGGGCCAGGCGGACGACCGCCCGGATGGTGGAGGTCTCGGTGGCGCGGGAGTAGAGCCCGGCGTGGATGCCCACCACCACCAGGTAGGCGACCCCGAAGGCGACGTCGCCCTCGGAGAAGGCGCTGGGGACGGCCAGGGCCAGGACCAGGAACCCGGCCATGCCGCCGAGCAGCAGCAGCCGCCGGGCCGCCCGGTCGGCGGCCACGGCGTTGGTCAGCCAGGCGTAGCCGCCGTACATGTAGAAGATCACGCCCAGCATCAGCACCACCCGCAGCAGGCCCCTTGCGGTCGGGTCGTCGCTGATGACCCCGGTCAGCTGGGTGATGGTGAAGACGAAGACCAGGTCGAAGAACAGCTCGAGGGTGGAGACGCGCTCGACCCGCTCGGCCTGCCCGGGCGGCTGGGCCACCCTCAGATCCCGGCCTCGGCCGGGAGCCGGCCGGCGGCGACGGCCTTGCGCAGGGCGTCGTGGTCGGCCTCGGTCTGGTCGGCGTAGGCCCTGGCGAACTTGGCGAAGGCCCGGTCGGCGCTGTCGCCCTTGCCGAGGTAGCCGGACAGGAGGGTGGCCCCGGTGGAGCGGGCGTGGCCCTTGGCCAGCAGGGTGCCGCAGACCCGGGAGTAGTCCATCAGGGCCGACCCGTCCATGCCGTCGACGGTGATGGCGCCCTTCATGTCGCGGAACTGGCGCACGTAGTAGTCGCGCTCGCCCACGGTCGTCCAGCCGAGCAGCGGGTCGCTGACCGTCTGCAGGGTCTGCTGGTACTCCACCACCCGCTGGCCCTGGTGGGCGTGCCAGGCCGTGTCGCCGTGCACGAACCGGGCCACGCACGACCGCCTGGCCTGCTTGAGCTGGAGGAAGACGACGTCGCTGGGGTCGTTGCCCTGGAGCAGGGCCACGAAGGCGCGCAGGCCGACGCTGCCCACCCCGACGACCTTGTGGGCCAGGTCGACGACCACGTAGTAGCCGAGCAGCCGGCGCCAGTGGGGGGGCAGGGTCTCCAGGTAGGACTCGAGGCCCTCGATCAGCCGGTCGGTCTCGCGGTCGGACACGTGGGTGACCAGCGGCGGCTGGTCGACGATGTGGCGGGCCCCGCCGCGCTCGCGGGTCAGCTTGGGCAGGGCCCGGTCGCTGGTCCTGGTCCGGGCCCGCTTGGCCGCCCGCTCGATCTCGCCCCGCAGCGACCAGTCGGCCAGCTCGGCCCGCATCCGGTCGATGTCCAGGCGGTCGAAGGAGCGGGTCAGCAGCGGCTGGCCGGCCAGCTGGCGGAGCTGGCGCCGGTAGGCGGAGGCGCAGCGCAGGACCGCGTCCTCGCAGGTGTCCTCGGACAGGCCGTTCTGGCGGCCGGCCACCCAGACGCTGGTGGTGAGCCGGTACAGGTCCCACTCCCAGGGCCCGGGGTGGGCCTCGTCGAAGTCGTTGAGGTCGAAGACCAGGTCCCGCTCGGGCGAGGCGTAGAAGCCGAAGTTGCCCAGGTGGGCGTCGCCGCAGATGACCGGCTCGACCCCGGTCCGGGGCAGGTGGGCGAAGTCCTCGGCCATCAGCGCGGCCGAGCCGCGCAGGAAGGCGTACGGCGAGGCCACCATCCGCCCGACCCGCACCGGGACCAGCCGCTGGAGCCGGCCCTCGTGGGCCTCCTCGATCAGGTCGAGCGGGTCGGGCCGGTCCGGGGCCGGCTTCCAGCGCCCGAGCGCCCCCCGCCTGACCTTCTCCCGCAGGGCCCGCCCGGCCGCCGAGCGCTCCTCATTGGTCGGCAACGAGGTCCGCAGGACGCTGGTCATGTCAACCTCCCGCCGTGGCCGTCCGCCGGCTGCCATGATGCCAGGGAACGACGATCGCGATCCCGAGGAGGAGCGCAGCGTGCGCATCGGCATCGGCCTTCCCAACCCCGTCCTCGACGTCCCCGGGCGGCTGGTGCTCGACTGGGCCAGGCGCGCCGAGGAGCGCGGCTTCTCGTCGCTGGGCACGATCGACCGCATCGCCTACCCGAGCTACGACTCGCTCACCGCCCTGACCGCGGCCGCGGCCGTCACCGACCGGATCGGCCTGCTCACCAACATCCTGCTCGGGCCGGCCTACAACCCGGTGCAGCTGGCCAAGGTGACGGCCAGCCTCGACCAGCTCTCGGGCGGCCGCCTGACCCTCGGGCTGGGGGTGGGCGGCCGGGCCGACGACTACCAGGTCGCCGGCCGGTCGTTCGCCGACCGGGGCCGGCGCTTCGACGCCGACCTGGAGCTGCTGCACCAGGCCTGGGCGGGTGAGCCGGTGGCCGGCAGCCCGTTCCCGGTGGGCCCGGCGACCACCCGGGGCCGCATCCCGCTGCTGATCGGCGGCCAGGCGGACCTGGCGGCGCCGCGGGCCGCCCGCTGGGAGGCCGGCTTCACCCTCGGGGGCGCCCCGCCGGAGCTGGCCGGGGACGCCATCCAGGGGTTCAGGAACGCCTACGAGGAGGCCGGCGGGACCGGGCGGCCGTGGGTCGCCGCCCTGTCCTACTTCTCCCTGGGCGAGGAGCACACCGAGGAGTCGCTGCGGAACCTGCGCAGCTACTACGGCTTCCTGGGCGACTGGGCCGAGGGGATCGCCGGCGGCGCGCCCCGCACCCCGGCGGCGGTCCGGGAGCGGGCCGCCGCCTTCGAGGAGCTGGGCGTCGACGAGCTGATCTTCGACCCCACCGTCGCCGACCTCGACCAGGTCGACCGCCTGGCCGACGCGGTCGGGGAGGAGGCCAGATGACCG
>CALGFH010000381.1 GCA_937881255.1 uncultured Actinomycetes bacterium | reverse complement strand
CCTTGAGGTCGGCGACGAAGCTGCGCCCGTGGGCCAGGGTGGTGACCAGGCCGACTAGGAGGAGGTTGCCGAAGAAGTAGACGAGCGCCGCCACCGCGAACGCCGGCAGGTCGTCGCCGCCGAAGGGCCGGTCGCCGCTCAGGAGCTCGTAGACGCCACCCGCGACGGCCATGAGGAGCGCGTACTGGCCGACGTTGAAGATGATCTTCTCGGGCGCCGCCCGGCGGAGCACGTCGGAGACGAGGACGGCCAGGGCCATGGCGATGACGGCCGGGGTCGTCCCCCAGCCGAGCAGGATCGCGAACGCGAACGCCTCGGCGGTCGTGACCGCCTGGGTGCCTCCCGTGACCTTGGTCAGGATGGGCAGGGACTCCATGACCACCAGGCTGGCCAGCAGCACCCAGAACAGGGGTGGCTGGCGCAGCATGGTGGTCGGCCCCTGGACCACCACGAGAAGCACGACCAGGCAGAGCCCGACCGCCGAGACGGCGAGCACGTAGGCGTGCAGCGCTGATGAGCGGTGGTACGCGACCATCGTCACCAAACCAGCAAGATGGGTCAGACCGGAGACGGGGCGTTAGCACACCACGTCGGTCTGTCCTTGTCGAGCCAGTTCACGCTGCCGGGACCAGGTCCCTACGCCCACTTCCGGCCGGCACCGAGGGCGGCGGCCAGCGCGGCCAGCGATGCAAGCGACCAGGCGACGCGGGCCATGCGGGTCTTGAGGTGCGTCATGCTCTTTCACCTCCTCCCTTGCGGCGGGGTGGAGGAGGCGAGCCTCCGGTTGTATCGCGCAGTATAGGACGAACCGGCACCCGGTCCGGGCACGGCGGCGGCGGGTAGGATGCGGGCTGGCGGCCGCCACCGACAGGGAGAGGAACCATGGACCCCGACTCGACCCTCGCCTCCTACCTCCGCACCGTCTGCCCCGACGCCGACCTCGGCGGGGTCAGCGCCGAGGCGCTCGCCTTCGCGGCCGCGATGGACGTGGTCGGCGAGGTCGCGCCCGAGATCGCCACCGCCGTCGCGGCCGAGCTGGCCGACCAGCGTGCCAACCTCAAGCTGATCGCCTCCGAGAACTTCGCCTCCCCGGCCACCCTGCTGGCCATGGGCAACTGGCTGTCGGACAAGTACGCCGAGGGCTCGCCCGGGCACCGCTTCTACGCCGGCTGCGAGAACGTCGACACCATCGAGACCCGGGCCGTGGAGCTGGCCAAGGGCCTGTTCGGCAGCGACCACGCCTACGTCCAGCCCCACAGCGGCATCGACGCCAACCTGGTCGCCTTCTGGTCGATCCTGACCCGGCGGGTCGAGGGGCCGGCGCTGGAGCGGCTCGGGGCCAAGGACCTCCAGGGCCTGTCCGACCCCGACTGGGAGTCGCTCCGCCGCGAGCTGGGCAACCAGCGCCTGCTCGGCATGGCCCTCGACGCGGGCGGCCACCTGACCCACGGGTTCCGGCCCAACGTCTCCGGGAAGCTGTTCGAGATCGCCCGCTACACCGTCGACCCGACCACCGGGCTGCTCGACTACGACCAGGTCCGCAAGCAGGCCGAGAGCTTCCGGCCGCTGGTCCTGCTGGCCGGCTACAGCTCCTACCCGCGCAAGATCAACTTCCGCATCTTCCGGGAGATCGCCGACGAGGTCGGGGCCGTGCTCATGGTCGACATGGCCCACTTCGCCGGCCTGGTCGCCGGCAAGGTGTTCAGCGGCGACTTCGACCCGGTGGCCCACGCCCACCTGGTCACCACCACCACCCACAAGACGCTGCGCGGGCCGCGGGGCGGGATGGTGCTGTGCACCGAGGAGTTCGCCGCCACCGTCGACCGGGGCTGCCCGCTGGTCCTGGGCGGGCCGCTCGGCCACATCATGGCCGCCAAGGCGGTCGCCCTGACCGAGGCGTCCCGGCCGGAGTTCGCCGGCTACGCCCAGCGGATCGTCGACAACGCCGCCACCCTGGCCGACGCCCTCATCCAGCAGGGCGCGACCGTGGTCACCGGCGGCACCGACAACCACCTGCTGCTGGTCGACGCCCGCCCCTACGGCCTCACCGGCCGCCAGGCCGAGACCGCCCTCCGCGAGGCCGGCATCACCCTGAACCGCAACGTGATCCCCTTCGACCCCAACGGCAGCTGGTACACCAGCGGCCTGCGCCTCGGCACCCCGGCCGTCACCACCCTCGGCATGGGCGCCGACGAGATGCGCGAGGTCGCCGCCATCGTCCACACCGTCCTCGAGTCCACCCAGCCCGTCCCCGACTCCAAGGCCAAGTACACCCTCGACGGAAGCGTCCGCGACCAGGCCAAGCGCCGCGCCGGCGACCTCCTGGACCGCTTCCCGCTCTACCCGGGGATCGCGCTCTGACCTGGGGCGCGCCGCACCGCCAACCCCGGGTTCCTGGGGCCCCCGAACGGGAGGGTAGCCCACGCCCGGACACGGCGCCTGGAGCTATCCACAGCCCTCACCTGCGGCGGCGCAGGGCCACGGCCGCGACCACCACGACGAGGACGAGGGCAACGCCCGCGACCAGGAACGGCGTCGCTCCCCCGCCCCGACCGGTGGCCGGCGCCGGGGCGGCCGGTGGGGGGCGGGTGGTGGGGGTGACCCGGGCCAGGGCGGACTCGGGGAGGGGGACGCGCCAGACCTCGCTCTCGGGGCCCTCGGAGCCGGCCAGGACCGAGCGGCTGTCGGCGGTGACGGTGATCGACTCGCCCTGGAACTGCAGGGGGAGCTCGAGCGACCCGACCCGGCGGCCGGGGGCGGCGTAGACGTAGGCGGCCTGGTAGTCGCGGAGGACGAAGGCGCGGCCGTTGGGGGTGAAGGCGCCGTCGGTGACCACCGGGGGGACCTTGGCCACCCGTTGCAGGACGTTGACCTGGTCGGTCCGGAGCCGGGACGGGGCGCGGTAGAGGGCGCCGCCGGCCACGTCCTTGGTGGCCACGTACAGGCGGTTGCTGCGCGGGTCGATCAGCAGGGCCTCGGCGTCGCGGGAGCCGTCGGCGTAGCGGAGCCGGTAGCGGACCGCTGGCACGGTGGCGTCGCCCAGGCGGGCCGGCTCGGGCACCCGGTAGACCGACACCTCCGGCCAGACGCCCTGGTTGTCGCCGATGTCGCCGACGAACAGGGCCGGCCGGCCCCGGTCGTCGCGGCCGGCGGCCAGGGCCTCCCAGTCGCGCGCCTCCACCCCGGCCAGGGTCAGGGTGGCCAGGGTCCGGCCCTCGGAGCCGACCGCGTACAGCCGCGGCTCGTCGCCGCTGTCGTTGTGGGTCCAGAGCACCGCCGGGTGGCGGCGGCTGAGGGCCAGGCCGCTGGACTCGTAGATCCGCGGGTCCTCAAGGCGCACCGCCACCTCGGCCCCCTCGACCTCCTGGGCCGACGCCGGCAGGGCCAGGCACAGGAGGGCGGCGGCGAGCGCGGCGGCGAGGCGGGAGCGCATGGCGGCCAGCGTACCGCCGGGCCGCCGGGTCGGCGGGCAGGCCGCTCAGGCGGGCGGGCGGGCGGTGCTGCCCCGGGTGATCAGCCGGGGCATGGCGTCCTCGAAGTCGCCGACGGTCTCGCCGCCGAGCAGGGCGAGGAGCCGCTCGGCGGCCCGGGCCCCATAGGCCATGATGTCGCGGCTGAGCACGGTCAGGGGCGGGTGGACGATCTGGCACAGCACCGAGTCGTCCCAGGCCACGATCGACAGGTCGCGGGGCACCTCGACCGCCATCTCGTGGGCCACCGAGGTCCCGGCCACGGCCATCACGTCGTTGTCGTAGATCACCGCCGTGGGCCGCGAGCTGCCCGACAGCAGCCTCCTGGTCGCCTGGGCCCCCTGCTCGGGGCTGTAGTCGGTGCCGACGGTGACCGCCGAGTCCAGCTCCAGCCGGGACCCGACCTCCTCGAAGGCGCGGCTGCGGAGCTCGGTGTGGAGCAGGCCCGGCGGCCCGGCGACCCGGGCGACGCGCCGGTGGCCGAGGGCGGCCAGGTACTCGACCACCATGCCCATGGCGCTGCCGTCGTCGCTCCACACCCCGGGCAGGCGGCCGTGGTGGCCGGGCCCGCCGATGACCACCGCGGGCAGCCCCAGCTCCTCCAGCACCAGCACCCGCTTGTCCTCGATGCACAGGTCGATCAGGAAGATGCCGTCGACCCGCCGCTCGGCCCACCAGCGCCGGTAGGCCTCGACCTCGGCGTCGTGGTCGGGCACGACCTGGAGGACCAGGGCGGTGGAGCGGGCGGCCAGGGTGTTCTCGATGCCCGACATCAGCTTCATGAAGAACGGCTCGACCCCGAGGGTGCTGGCCGGCCGGGCCATGACCAGGCCGAGGGCTCCGGCCCGGGAGGCCGACAGGGCCCGGGCGGCGCTGTTGGGCCGCCAGCCCATCTCGGCGGCCAGCTTGAGGACCCGCTGGCGGGTCGACTCCGACACCCCGGGCAGCCCGTTGAGGGCGTAGGAGACGGCGCCCTTGGACAGCCCGGCCCGCTGGGCGATGTCGGCGATGGTGGCCCGCTTGGTCAATCGCCCTCCCCTGCCGGCTGGCGGACCGGGTGCCCGTTCCGCTCCCATTTGCGGTGCAGCTGTGGCACCGAGGCTAGCAGCGACCGGGTGTAGGGGTGCCGGGGCTGGTCGAAGACCTGGCCGGTGGGGCCGGTCTCGACCACCTCGCCCCGGTGGAGGATGACCGCGGTGTCGCTGATGTAGTTGCCCAGCGACAGGTCGTGGGTGATGAAGACGATGCCCAGCCCTCTGGCCTTGAGGTCGCCGAGCAGGTTGAGCACGTCGATCCGGGTCGAGGCGTCGAGCATGCTGATGATCTCGTCGGCCACCAGCAGCCGGATGTCCAGCAGCAGGGCCCTGGCCACCAGCATCCGCTGGAGCTGGCCGCCGCTGAGCTGGTGCGGGTACTTGCCCAGCACCTGGCCGGGGTCGAGGCGCACCGCCTCCAGCGACCGCTCCAGCTTGGCCCGCCAGCGCCGGCCGTCCAGGTCCGGGAAGTAGGGCTGGCGCAGCAGCTCCAGCGCCCTGTCGGCCTTGAAGATGGGGTTGTAGCAGCTGAAGGGGTCCTGGAAGACCCCCTGGACGTTGCCGTAGTAGCCCCGCAGCCGGCTGCCGGCGAGGCCGGCGATGTCGGTGCCGTCGAAGGTGATCGACCCGCTGGTGACCGAGGTCAGGCGCAGGATCATGCGGCCGATGGTGCTCTTGCCGCTGCCGCTCTCGCCGATCAGGGAGACGACCTCGCCCGGCGCCACCTCGAGGCTGACGTCGCGGACCGCGGCCAGCTCCCGGCCCCCGAAGGTGCCGACCCGGTAGCTCTTGGAGACGTGGTCGAGGCGCAGCATGGCTCAGAACGCCTTCCAGCAGGCGACGGCGTGGTCCGGGGCCACCTCGCGGAACGGCGGCTCCTCGGCGCACTTGTCGAAGGCCAGCGGGCAGCGGTCCCGGAACCGGCAGCCCTTGGGCGGGTCGAGCAGCGAGGGCGGGCTCCCGGGGATGCCCTCCAGCCGCTTGGTGTCGTAGCGGACCCCGACCTCGGGCAGGGCCCCGATCAGCATCCGGGTGTAGGGGTGGCGGGGGGCGTGCACCAGGGTGTCGGTGGGGGCCTTCTCGGCCAGCTTGCCGGCGTACATGACGATGATGCTGTCGGCGATCTGGTACACCAGCGACAGGTCGTGGGTGATGATGATGGTGCTCTTCACGTAGTGGCGGTCGCGGAAGTCGACCAGCGCCTCGGCCACCGCCTTCTGGTTGGACACGTCGAGGGCCGAGGTGACCTCGTCGGCGACCAGCAGCGAGGGGTTGAGCAGGGTCGAGATGACCATCACCATGCGCTGCTTCATCCCGCCCGAGAGCTCGATCGGGTAGCGCTCCAGCACCTCGGGGTCGAGCCCGACCAGCTCCAGGCGGCGCAGCAGCTCCTCCAGCTGACCCTCGAACCGGACCCCCCTGGACTCGAGCAGCTCGGCCACCATGCGGCCGATGCGCCGGGTCGGGTTCATGGCGCTCATGGCGTACTGGGGGATGATCGAGACCTCCTTGAAGCGGAAGCCGTTCATCCGTTCGGAGTCCCCGATGGGCAGCTCCTTGCCGTCCAGCTCGACCGTCCCGCCGACGTGGCGCATGCGGCCGTCCAGCCGGATCAGGCTCTTGCCCAGGGTCGACTTGCCGCAGCCGGACTCGCCGGCCAGCCCGACCAGCTCGCCGTCGCCAACGGTGAAGCTGACCCCGTCCAGGGCCTGCACGTCGCCGCGCAGGGTCCGGTACCAGACCTGGAGGTTGTCGACCTTGAGGGTCACCGGGCTCACAGCTTCCGCAGCTTGGGGTTGAAGACCTCGTCCAGGCCCACGTTCATGATGTACAGCGACCCGACGATGGCCGTGATGCCGAGCCCGGGCGGGACGAACCACCACCACATGCCGAGCTGGAGGGCGCTCCACAGCACGGCGTTGTTCATCATCAGGCCGAGCGAGATGCCGCTGGTCGGGCCGAGGCCGATGAAGTCCAGGGTGGCGGCCAGCAGGACCGCCCCGCCGAACAGCAGGATCCCCGACATGAGCAGGTACGAGCTCATGTTGGGGGCGATCTCGCGGACGATGATGGCCCGCCCGCCGGCCCCGCTGAGCCGGGCCAGGTCGACGAAGTCGCGGGTCCGCAGCGAGAACGTCTGGGCCCTGACCGCCCGGGCCACCCAGGGCCAGGAGGTGAGGCCGATGAAGATCGCCTCCGGGACCACCCCCCTGACCCGCAGGTAGGCGGCCACGATGAGCAGCACGGCCAGGGTCGGGATGACCAGGACGACGTTGGTGAGCATGTTCAGGACCTCGTCCACCACCCCGCCCCGGTAGCCGGCGGTGAAGCCGATCAGCATGCCGATCAGTCCCGCCAGTCCCCCGCCCAGCACCCCGACCAGGAAGGTCGAGCGCAGCCCGTGGGTGAACTGGGCGAACACGTCCTGGCCGAAGGTGGTGGTCCCGAACCAGAAGTCGGCCGACGGGGGCTGGCTGGGCGGCCCCACGTAGTCGTTGGGGCCGTGGTCGGTCAGCAGCGGGCCGACGGCGGCCACGACCAGGAACCCGGCGACCACGGCCAGCCCGGCCACCAGCTTGCGGTTGCGGCGGGCGAAGTAGAGGACCTCGCCGCGGCCCCGGGCCCTGGGGACTGGCCCGGCCGCGACCGCGGTGGCCGCGCCGGGGGGCGCCGCCGGTGTCGCGACGGCCAGCTCCTCTTTGAGCTCAGGGCCGCTCATGCCGTGTCACCTCGCATCCCGGTCCGGGTCCGGGGGTCGATCACCACATACACGATGTCGATCAGGAAGTTGGCCGCCAGCACCCCGATGACGATGAACAGGAACACGCCCTGGAGCAGGAAGAAGTCCTGGTTGTTGACCGCCTGCAGGACCAGGTAGCCCAGCCCCGGGTAGGAGAAGACGATCTCGGTGACCAGCGCCCCGGCGACCAGCACCCCGAGCTGGAGGGCGAGCCCGGTCAGCTGGGGCAGCAGGGCGTTGCGGAAGGCGTAGCGGCGGACCAGCCGCCGCGGCGCCCCCAGCGACTCCAGGTAGTGGGCGTAGTCGGCCTCCAGCTCGTAGATGACCATGTTGCGCATGCCGATCGCCCAGCCCCCGAAGGCGACCAGGAACAGCGACAGGAAGGGCAGGAACCAGTGCCAGAAGAGGCTGCCGGCGAACTCGAGCGACCACGCCGGGGCCAGCGAGAAGCTGTAGCCGCCCGACAGCGGGAACCACCCCGTCACCGAGCCGAACAGCCAGGCCAGCAGGATGGCCAGCCACATGTAGGGGGTGGCGGTGAGCACGTAGCCCAGCGGCAGCACGGTGTTGTCGAGCCACTTGCGCCGGGCCGCCAGGGCGCCGAACTTGTTGCCCGCCCACCAGCTGAGCAGGGTCGCGGGGACGAGCAGGGCCAGGGTGTAGGGGACGGCCCGCAGGATCACGCCGGTCACCGGCTGGGGGAACAGCCAGACGCTGATCCCCAGGTCGCCCCGGAGCAGCCCGCCCCAGAAGTTCAGGTACTGGCGCCACAGGGGCATGTCGAGGCCGAACACGCTGTTGAGGTAGGCCTGCATGGACTGGGCGGCCTCGGGCCGCAGCGACGCCCGCGACAGCATCGTCTGCACCGGGTCGCCGGGCATGAACCGCGGGATCATCCAGTCGATCGTCACGGCGACGAAGAACGTGAGGACGTAGATGCCGAGCTTCCGCTGGAAGTACTGGCGCATCCTCTGCTCCTCGTCGCCGTGACGGGCCTGGTCCGGGCCGCTACTGCTTGGCCGGCTGGAGCTCGGTCAGCATCAGGATGCTGCCCATCTCGAAGTAGTTGCGCCAGGTCGCGGGCAGGTAGTGGCTGGCGTCCTCCTTGGCCGACGGCCAGTTGGTCCAGACGGTGTTGTTGGCCTGCGACCACAGGCCGTTGTACCAGAGCGGGATCACCGGCAGGTCGGTCAGCTGGATCTGCTGGAGCTGGGAGGTGATCTTCTTCATGCCGGCGGTGTCGTCCACCGGGGTCTTGTCGAGCCGCTGGACCAGGTCCCAGGCCTTCTTGTTCTCGTAGCGGCCGAAGTTGGCCGTGCTCTGGGCGTCCTGGACGGGCAGCCGGAACATGTAGTCGTAGTACTCCCAGGGCGAGTTGGAGACCTGCTTCTCGTTGTTGATCAGCATGTCGAAGTCGCCCTTGTTGCGGGCGTCGACCAGGGCCGCGTAGTCGGGGAACTCGGTGTTGACCTTGATCCCGGCCGCCTTGGCGCTCTCGGCGATGACCCGGATGGACTCCATCCAGTCGGTCCAGCCGTTGGGGACGATGAGGTCGAGCTCGATCTTGGACCCGCCGGGGCCCTCGACCAGCTTGTCGCCGTTGGTGTCCTTGTAGCCGGCCGCGGCCAGCAGCGACTTGGCCTTGGCGGGGTCGTAGCTGAAGCCGAGCTTGCCCACGACCGACTTGTCGACGTACTTGTCCCAGTTGGGCAGCAGCCCGGTCGGGTTGGCGGCCGACACGATCCGGCCGTAGACGCCGCTGACGATCTTGGGCGTGTCGATCGCGTGGGCCAGGGCCTTGCGGAACGCCGGGTCGTCCATCGGCTTCTTCTTGGTGTTGAGGACCAGCCAGGCGGTGTTGGCGGCCAGCATGTAGGGGGCGTTGGGGTAGTAGGTCTGGACGCCGTAGCCGCCCTGGATGAGGGTGGCCACGCCGGGCAGGAAGTTGTTGGACAGGTCGAGGCCGCCCTGGAGGACCAGGCCGAGGGCGACGTTGTTGCTGCCGTTGACGATGTCGACGATGTACCTGGGCTTGACGTCAAGGCCGAGCTTCTCCTTGGCCCACCACTTGTCGTTCTTCACCCAGACCATCCGGTCCTGGCTGTGGGTCTGGTACAGGTAGGGGCCGCTGCCGA
>CALGFH010000380.1 GCA_937881255.1 uncultured Actinomycetes bacterium | reverse complement strand
CCAGTCGTTGGGATCGGTTCCCGATCGGTGGGACGCAGGGGAGGAGCGCCGAATGCAGCGTGCGCGGTTCCTGGCAGGGTGGGTGCTGCTGGTGGTGGCCATGGTCGCCCTGGCGGCCTGTGGGTCGACCACCGACGACGGTGGCGGCGGGGGCGGCCAGGCCGCCGGGGGCGGAGCCGCGGGTGGCCTCCCCAAGCTTGCCCAGAAGGACAGCTACACGGTCTGCTTCCCCCAGACCGAGGAGAACAACCCGTGGCGGCTCGCCCAGACGGCGAGCATCAAGGACGAGGTCTCCAAGCGCGGCTGGAAGCTCGTCTACACCAACGCCGCCGGGTCGGCGGCCAAGCAGGTCGCCGACGTGCAGTCCTGCATCGCCCAGAAGGTGGACGTGATCTGGCTGCCCCCGCGGGAGGAGAAGCCACTGGCCACCGCCGTGAAGTCGGCCAAGCAGGCCGGCATCCCGGTGTTCCTGCTCGACCGCAACGTCGACCAGAGCCTGGCCAAGGCGGGCGAGGACTACGTCGCCTTCATCGGCTCCGACTTCGTCGAGGAGGGAAAGCGGGCCGCCGAGTGGCTCATCGAGGAGACCGGCGGCAAGGCCAACATCATCCAGCTGCTCGGGACCTCAGGGGCCTCGCCGGCCAATGACCGCCGCAAGGGCTTCGAGGACGCCATCAAGGGCCAGTCGGGCATGAAGGTCCTCGCCTCCCAGGACGGGGACTTCAACCGCGACAAGGGCCGCCAGGTGATGGAGACCCTGCTGCGGGCCCACCCCAACGTCGACGCCGTCTACGCCCACAACGACGAGATGGCCATCGGGGCCATCGCCGCCCTCAAGGCCGCCGGCCGCAAGCCGGGCCAGGACGTGACCCTGGTCTCGATCGACGGCGAGCGGGCCGCCCTGGAGGCGATCGTGGACGGCGAGCTCGGGGCCAGCGTGGAGTGCAACCCGCGGTTCGGGCCCAAGGCGGCCGAGACCACCCTGGCGTATGCGGCCGGGCAGACGATCCCGCCCAAGATCATCAACCCCGACCAGTTCTTCGACGCGTCCAATGCCAAGGAGAACATCGCCGCGGCCTACTGAGCATGATCGCCACCGGCCCCCTCCTCCAGATGGAGGGGATCAGCAAGGCCTTCCCCGGGGTCCGCGCCCTGGAGGGGGCCTCGCTGACCGTGGGGCGGGGCGAGGTCCACGCCGTGATGGGCCAGAACGGCGCCGGCAAGTCGACGCTGATCAAGATCCTGACCGGCGCCTACCGCCGCGACGCCGGGACCGTCACCCTCGACGGCCGGCCGGTCGACTTCCACTCCCCCCAGCAGGCCCAGGCCGGCGGGGTCAGCACCATCTACCAGGAGGTCAACCTGGTCGGGTTCCGGTCGGTGGCCGAGAACATCTTTCTCGGTCGCGAGCCCCGGCGCTGGGGCCTGATCGACCGCCGGCGCATGCACGCCGAGGCCCGCCGGCTGCTGGAGCGCCTGGGGGTCGAGGTCGACGTGTCCCGGCCGCTGGGCGCCATCAACGTCGCCCTGCAGCAGATGGTGGCCATCGCCCGGGCCATCTCCTTCGAGTCAAGGCTGGTGGTGATGGACGAGCCGACCTCGTCCCTGGACGAGGCCGAGGTGGCCACCCTGTTCGGGGTCATCCGCCAGCTCAAGGCGGACGGGGTCTCGGTCATCTTCGTCAGCCACCGCCTGGACGAGGTCTACGCCATCTGCGACCGGGTCACGATCATGCGCGACGGGCGCACGGTCGACGACCGCGCCCTGACCGACGTCAGCCGGCTGGAGCTGGTGGCCCGCATGCTCGGCAAGGACCTGGCCGAGGTCCGCCGCTCCGGGGCCACCGGGTTCGCCGACGCCACCCACCACACCGAGCGGCGGCTGCTGGAGGCACGCGGGCTGCGGGGAGCCGGCCGCACCCTGGAGCACGCCGACGTGGCCGTCCGGGCGGGCGAGATCGTCGGCCTGGCCGGCCTGCTCGGGTCGGGGCGGACGGAGCTGGCCCGGGCGATCTTCGGGGCCGACCCGGTGGAGGCCGGCGAGCTCGAGGTCGACGGGCGGCCGGTGCGGTTCGGCTCCCCGGCCGACGCCATCCGGGCCGGGATCGGCCTGGCCCCCGAGGACCGCAAGACCGAGGGGATCGTGCCCGAGATGTCGGTGCGCGAGAACCTGACCCTGGCCCTGCTGCCGGCCATCTCCCGCTACGGCGTGGTCGACCGCCGCCGTCAGCAGGAGGTGGTCGACCGGTTCATCCGGCGCCTGGACATCAAGACCACCGGCCCCGACCAGAAGATCCGCGAGCTGTCCGGCGGCAACCAGCAGAAGGTGCTGCTGGCCCGCTGGCTCTGCCTCGACCCGCGGCTGCTGCTGCTGGACGAGCCGACCCGGGGGATCGACGTCGGGGCCAAGGGCGAGATCCAGGCCCTCATCAACGAGCTGGCCGACAGCGGCCTTGGCGTGCTGATGATCTCCTCGGAGCTGGAGGAGCTGGTCGAGGGCAGCGACCGGGTGGTGGTGCTGCGGGACGGGCGCACCGTGGCCGAGCTGCCGCATGCGGCGATCACCGAGGACGCAATCATGTCGGCCATGGCCGAGGGCCCGGCCACCGGCGCCGGGGAGCGCGACGGTGGCTAGGGCCAGCGAGACGGCCGCGGTGGGCGATCTCGGCCGGGGCCGGGCCCGGCCCCGGGACGTCCGCGACCTCGGGCAGACCTACGGCGCCGCCGCCGCCCTGGCCCTGCTGGTCCTCTACAACGCCGTCTTCACCGACCGGTTCCTGACCACCGACAGCATCTACGTCAACCTGACCCAGGTCGCCCCCATCGTCATCGTCGCCCTGGGCATGACCCTGGTCATCGCCACCGGAGGGATCGACCTGTCGGTCGGCTCGCTGATGGCGATCGCCGGGGCCCTGGCCCCGCTGATCTTCCTCAGCGACGTGCCGTTCGGGGTCGCCATCGCCTTCGTCGTCCCCGTCCTCGTCACCGGTGCCTTCGGGCTCTTCAACGGCGTGCTCATCACCAGGTTCGGGTTCCAGCCGATCATCGCCACCCTGGTGCTGTTCATCGCCGGGCGCGGCATCGCCCAGGTGCTGACCAACGGCGAGCTCCAGCCCTTCCGCAACCCGGCCTTCCAGTACATCGGGCTCGGGCGGGTGCTCGGCATCCCCTTCCAGGTGCTGCTCATGCTGGCCATCTTCGCGATTGTCGCCTGGACCGTCCGCACCACCCGGTTCGGCCGCCAGATCCTGGCCATCGGGGGCAACGAGGCCGCCGCCCGCCTCGCCGGCGTGCCCGTCAACCGGGTCAAGCTGGCCGTCTACGGGATCAGCGGCCTGCTGGCCGGCGTGGCCGGGCTGATCGTGATCGCCATCAACTCCTCGTCGGACGCCAACCAGGTCGGCCTCAACCTCGAGCTGGCGGCCATCGCGGCCGTGGCCGTCGGCGGCACCCCGCTCACCGGTGGCCGGGCCACCGTGGTCGGGACCCTGATCGGCGCGCTCATTCTGCAGCTGCTGCGGTTCACGCTCCTGTCCCACGGGGTCCCGGACGCGGTCGCCCTGGTGGTGCAGGCCGGCATCATCATCGCGGCCGTCTTCCTCCAGCGCCAACGTCAGACCTGAGCAGGGGAGCCGCCATGGCCACCACCTCCACCCCGGCCCGCTCCATCACCCGCGCCCGCCTGGCCAGCGTCCTCCAAGGCCAGGGGGCCCTGGTCGCCCTGGCCTTGCTGGTCCTGTTCGGGGCGCTGCGCTACGACAACTTCCTGTCCTCCTACAACGTCACCAGCTTCCTGGCCAACAACGCCAAGTTCGGGCTGATCGCCCTGGGCATGACCTTCGTCATCATGACCGGCGGGATCGACCTGTCCGTGGGCGCCGTGGCCGCCCTGGCCAGCGTCGTCGCGGCCATGGTGAGCGAGTACGGCCTGGTCGTCGGGATCGCCGTGCCGGTGCTCGTCGGGGCGGTGATCGGGCTGGTCAACGGGTCGCTGGTCGCCTGGGGGCGGCTCCAGCCGTTCATCGTCACCCTGGCCATGCTCCTGGCCGCCCGGGGCCTGGCCCTGACGGTGGCCGGCAACCAGTCGGTGGCGGTCGACTTCGAGAGCGGCTTCACCGCCCTGGGCACGACCACCCTGCTCACCCTGGCCGCGCCCATCTGGATCTTCGCCGTGGCCTACCTGCTCGGCGTGCTCGTCCTGGGCCGCACCCCGTTCAGCCGGCACGTGCTGGCCATCGGCGACAACGAGGAGACGGCCCGGCTGATGGGCCTGCGCGTCGAGCGGGTCAAGCTGGGTGTGTACGCCCTCAGCGGCGCCCTGGCCGGCATGGCCGGGGTCCTGCTGGCCGCCCAGTACGGCGCCGGGCAGCCGGCCGAGGGGGTCGGGTGGGAGCTGACCGCGATCGCGGCCGTGGTCGTCGGGGGGACGCTGCTCACCGGCGGGCTCGGGTCGGTGGTGGGGACGCTGTGGGGCGTGCTGCTGCTCGGCCTCATCTTCAACGTCCTCAACTTCGAGAACGGGCGGGGCGTGATCAGCCTCAGCCCGTACTGGCAGTCGATCGTGCTCGGGGGGTTCCTGCTGGTCGTGGTGCTGCTCCAGAACCGCCTGGCGGCCCGTCAGACGTGAGCGCCGCCGACGCCGGCCGGCCCGGGGAGCGGTCGGGGACGCTGGAGCGGGGGCTGCGGCTGCTCCAGTTCTTCGCCGCCGCCGGGGAGGCGACCCCGGCCGAGGCGGCCAAGGCCACCGGCCTGAGCCGCAGCGCCACCTACCGGATCGCCGACCGGCTGCGCGGCTGGGGGTTCCTGGAGCTGAACCCGGCCACCGAGGCCCTGCGGCTGGGGTCGGAGGCGGTCCGCCTGGGCATGGCCGCCCTGACCTCGCTGGAGGTGACCCGGGTGGCCCCGCCGCACCTGCGGGCCCTGGCCGACCAGACCCGGGAGACGGTCAACCTGGCCGTGGTCGACGGCGACGCCGTCGTCTACATCCACAAGGAGGAGGGGACGCTGGCGGTCAAGATGAGCGCCCAGCTCGGGGCCCGCCGGCCGCTGCACTGCACCGCCCTGGGCAAGGCCTACCTGGCCGCCCTCCCCCGCCAGGAGCTGGAGGCCCGGCTGGCCGGGCTGGAGCTGACCCGCTTCACCGCCAACACCATCACCGACCCGGCGGCCCTTGAGGCCGAGCTGGACCGGGTCCGCCAGCGGGGCTACGCCGTCGACGCCGAGGAGGTCGAGGAGGGGGTGTACTGCCTGGGAGCGGCCGTCCGCGACCACCGGCAGCTCCCGGTGGCCGCCATCAGCGTGGCCGGCCCGGCCTACCGGCTCCGGCCCGAGACGGACCGGACCGGCGCGCTGGTCGCGGCCACCTCGGCCGTCATCTCCCGGCGGCTCGGCCACGGCTAGGGGCCGGTCAGGCCGAGCGCAGGCGCTCGGCCAGCTGCTCGGCCGCCCGGCAGCACAGCGCCCACATGGTCAGGGTCGGGTTGACCCCGTGGCAGGTCGGGAACACCGCCCCGCCGAACACGTACAGCCCGGGGGTGTCGTGGACCTCGAGGCGGGGGTCGACCACCGAGGTCGCCGGGTCCTCCCCCATCCGGCAGCCGCCCAGGTCATGGCTGGAGCAGACGCCGCCCAGGCGCAGCCCCCGCCAGGTCCGGGTGGCGCCCATGGCCCGCAGGAGCTCGCCCGCCTTGTGCTCCATCCACTCGTCCAGGCGGCGCTCGTTCTCCTGGATGTCGTAGGTGATGCGGACCACCGGGAGCCCCAGGCCGCTGCGGTCGCGGGAGGTCGGGTCCAGGTCCAGGTAGTTGGCCGCGTACGACAGGGTGTCGGGCTGGAGGCGGACCGCGGTCAGGTGCTGCCATTGGCGCAGCTGGTCCCGGTAGGGCCGGCCCCAGCCGCGGACGCCGGGGGGCAGCGGCTCGCGGCTGATCTGGATGGGGAGGCGCTGGTTCTCGATGTTGGGGGTGGCGCCGCCGACGAAGCCGCGAGCGGCCGAGTCGAACTCCTCGGAGATGAAGTCGTCCAGCCCCCACATCTGGGCGGCCGGGCCGGTGTGGGCGTTGAAGACCACGTCGGGGAACCAGCCGTAGACATCGGCCCAGGCCTTGGTCATGAAGTGCCGGCCGACCTGGCCGGTCGAATCGCCGAGGCCGCCCGACAGCAGCAGCAGCCGGACGTTCTCAAAGGTGTAGCCGCAGAGGATGACCGTGCGGGCCCGCTGGATCCGGGCCTGGCCGGCCGCGTCCACGTACTCGACCCCGGCGGCGCGCCCGTCGGTGCCGGTCAGGACCCGCACCACCCGGCAGCCGGTCCGGAGGTCGAAGTTCCCGGTGGCCAGGGCCTCGGGGACCGAGGTCATCCCCGGGTACCAGCGGTCCCGGTCGAACGGCCCGAAGCCGCCGCTCCAGGCGCAGTAGCTGGTGGCCGGGAAGCCGTGGTAGGGCTCGCTGTTGACGGCCACCGGGGTTGGGTAGGGGTGCAGGCCCATCGACTCGGCCGCCTTGCGGAACCGCTCGCTGGTGACGGTCGGCCGCAGCGGCGGCATGGGCAGCGGCGCGCCGCGGGGCACGAACGGGTTGGCGGCGCCGTCGCCGGCCACCCCGACCAGGCGCTCCACCGCCGTGTACCAGGGCTCCAGGTCCTCGTAGGTGACCGGCCAGTCGACCAGGGTGTTGCCCTCGGGCAGGGCCCGCTCCCCGAACCGTTCGGCCACCCAGCTCCGGTAGCGGAAGTGGTGGGGGTGGCAGCGCCGCAGGGCGCCGCCCCAGTGGATGACCGAGCCGCCGACGCCGTTCATCATCCGCCCCAGGGTGAAGGTGGCCGGGCGGGTGGGCTCGCCGGGGTGGCGCCGCCAGGTGGGCCGCTCGGCCAGGAACTTGGCCCCCATGTCGCCCCGGCAGTAGTAGGCCGAGCGCAGCTCGTCGGGCAGGAAGTCACGGGTCGTGCGCCACGGCCCGGCCTCCAGCCCGACCACCTTGAGCCCGACCCCGGCCAGGATGGGGGCGACCACCGCCCCCATGGCCCCGACCCCGACCAGGACCACGTCAGCGTCGGGGGCCGGCGGGGCCGCCCCCCGCTGCGGGTCGTAGCCGGCCAGCTCCATCGGCTCCCGGGGCCCGTCGGCCCCTTGGAGCAGATCGGCCACGTCCTCCAGGGACTGGATGACCCCGCCCTTGGTGACCGGCTCAGTGGCCAGGTTCTCCTCGGCCGTGTTGGACGGCCAGAACCCGGGGTGGCCGAGGAACCGCCAGCCCAGCTTGTCGCGGTTGCCGCCGTGCACCGGGTCGGCGAACAGCCCCTCCTGGAGATGGGCCCGGAGCAGGGCGAAGAACTCCCGCTGGTCCGGGACCTGGAAGCCGGGCAGCCGGCCCTGCTCGAGCTCGGCCAGCAGGGCCTCCTGGTCACCGGGGTCGCAGTCGGCGAAGGGCCGCCCGGCCCGCACGCGGGCGGCCAGGTCGATGCCAGCCAGACCAAGCCGGTAGGTCCCGGCCTGGTCGCGGTAGGCGCCGGCCAGGGCCCGGTCCAGGTAGGTGAGGACCCCGATGGCGGTGGCGCCGGGGCCGTGCTCGTCGGCCGGGAACAGCCGCTCGAAGACCGCGGCCGCGGTGCGGGCCTCGTAGCGGCTCAGGCTGGTCGTGGGCGGGACGGGCTCGGGCATCGGCTCAGCCGCCGTAGCGCAGGTAGACGGTCTTGCGGCGGACGTACCGGTCGTAGCCGTGGCGGCCGTCGTCGCCGCCCAGGCCCGACAGCTTCCAGCCGCTGTGGAAGGCCTGGAACTGCTCGGGCCCGACCGCGTTGACGTAGACCTCGCCGAACTCGAGGTCGTCAGTGGCCCGCATGGCCGTGCGGAGGTCCTCGGTGAACACATAGGAGGTGAGCCCGTAGTCGGTCGAGTTGGCCCAGTCGATGACCTCGTCGTAGCCGTCGAAAGGAAGGACGGGCAGGACCGGACCGAACACCTCCCGCTGGACGACCTCCATGTCGTTGGCGACCCCGGTGAGCACGGTCGGAGCGAACCAGTGGCCACGGGTGAACCGGCCCCCCTCGGGCCGGTCGCCGCCGAGCACGACCTTGGCCCCGGCCGCCACCGCCCCGTCGACCAGCCCCTTGACCTTGTCCCACTCGGCCGCCGACACCTTGGGGCCGAGCTGGGTGTCGTCGGCGGCCGGGTCGCCGATCCTGATCCCCTTGGCCCGCTCCACGAACCGGGCCACGAACTCGTCGTGGAGGCTGGCGTGGACATAGGTCCGCTCGTTGCAGGTGCAGACCTGGCCGCAGTTCCAGAAGCGGGCCTCGAAGGCCTTGCCCACGGCCAGGTCGAGGTCGGCGTCGGGAAAGATGATCACCGGGGCCTTGCCGCCCAGCTCCAGCGACACGGCCATGACCTTGCCGGCCGCCTGGGCCAGGATCTCCCGGCCGGCCCTGGTCGACCCGGTGAGGGTCACCATCGAGGTCAGCGGGTGCTCGACCAGCTGGCGGCCGACGACCCGGCCTTCGCCGCAGACGACGTTGACCAGGCCGTCGGGCACGCCCGCGAGCTGGCAGACCCGGGCCATGGCCAGTGCCGACAGCGGCGTCAGCTCGCTCGGCTTGACGACCACGGCGTTGCCGGCCATGAGGGCCGGGCCGATCTTGCGGGCGAAGATGGCCGCCGGGAAGTTCCAGGGGATGATCGCGGCCACCACCCCGTACGGCTCCTCGCGGATGGCGATCTGCTCGCCGGCGGTGTTGGGGGCGACCAGCTCGCCGACGTCGCGGTACTTGTTGCCAAGGGCGACGTCGAGGAACAGCCTGGCCCCGCCGATCTCGCCCCTGGCCTCGGTGATGGGCTTGCCCTGCTCGGCGACGACGATCCGGGCCAGCTCCTCGGCGTGGGTGTCGAGCTCGGCCATGACCGCGGCCAGCACCTCGGCCCGCCGGGGGTGGCTGGTCCGGGCCCAGGCCCGCTGGGCGGCGGCGGCCGCCTCCAGCGCCTCGGCGACGTCGTCCGGGGTGGCCTCGGGGACGGCGGCGAGCTGCTCGCCGGTGGCCGGGTTCTCCACCGGGCGGGTCTCGGCGGCGGTGACCCGGCGCCCGCGGATGTGCAGGGCCGGCTCGGGGCCGAGCAGGGTGCCGGGTCCGAAGATCGGGTCGGTCATGGGGCGGCGCCTTTCTCGTCGGGCGGGCCGGTCCGGGGCCGGGGGTCGAGCAGCGCCTTGACGACGCTGCGGGCACCGATGGCCTGGAACGCGGCCTCCCATTCGGACAGGGGGAACACGGTGGCCAGCGGGGCCGGGTCGACCGCGCCCCTGGCCAGCAGGGCCAGGGCGCCGTCCCAGCTCGACCAGGACGACGACAGCGAGAAGCTGACGTCCAGGGCCCGCTGCATGGCCAGGTCCCAGGGCACGGCCAGGG
>CALGFH010000379.1 GCA_937881255.1 uncultured Actinomycetes bacterium | reverse complement strand
GGGCGGTTCCCGGAAGCGGAGGGAAGTGGTAAACAGGTCGTACCTCCCGGGAGCGCCGATCCGCGGGGACGAGCAGACGGAGGGCGAGCTGGTCGCGACGGTGGACGGCCGCGTGCCCCCAGGGCCGAGGGGCAATCTGCTGCTCGGGAGCATCCCCGAGATCCGCCGGGACAACGTCCACGCCTTTCTCGGGGCCTGGCGCGAGTACGGGGACACGGTGCGCTTCCGCGGCCCGCTGACCCTCTACCTGCTGGCCCACCCGGACGCGGTCAAGCAGGTGCTCCAGGACAACGCGGCCAACTACCCGCGGCCCCCGTTCGTCCGCGACCGGCTCCAGGCGATCGTCGGCGGCGGCCTGGTCGGGGCCGAGGGGGCCGGCTGGGTCCGCTCCCGGCGGATGGCCCAGCCGGCCTTCCGGCGCCACTCCCTGGAGGGCTACGGGCGGCAGTTCGTCGAGGCCACCACCGAGGTGCTCGACTCCTGGGCGGCCAACGCCGAGACCGGCCGGCCGCTGGAGGTCGAGTCGGAGATGGTCCGGGTCAGCCTGGCCAACCTGGCCGCCTCGCTGTTCCAGACCGACTGGCGGCGCGAGATCGACCGGGTCGGGCCGGCCGTGGGGGACATCCTGGCCTTCGCCAACTCGGCCCTGACCTCGGTGGTCGACACCGCCCGGCTGCCGCTGCCCGCGACCCGCCGCTTCGAGCGCCGCCTGGAGCTGCTCGACTCGGTCCTGTACCCGCTGATCGCCGAGCGCCGGCGCTCGCCCGGCGGCCAGGACCTGGTCAGCATGCTGGTCGAGGTCACCGACGAGGAGACCGGCGACGGCCTGACCGACAAGCAGGTCCGCGACGAGACGATCAGCTTCTTCATCGCCGGCCACGCCACCATCGCCTCGGCCCTGACCTGGACCTGGTACCTGCTCTCGACCCACCCGGCGGTCTGGCGGCGGCTGCGGGCCGAGGTCGCCGAGGTCCTCGGCAACCGCCCGCCGTCCGTGGCCGACCTGCCCCGCCTCGCCTTCACCGGCATGGTCGTGGAGGAGGCGATGCGCCTGTACCCGCCCATCTACCTGGTCCTGCGCCGGGCGCTGGCCGACGACGAGGTCGGCGGCTACCGCATCCCGGCCGGGGCCAACATCGCCCTCTGCCCGTACGTGACCCACCGCCACCCCGGGTTCTGGGACAACCCGGAGGGCTTCGAGCCGGAGCGGTTCGCGCCCGAGGCGGCCCGTGCCCGGCACCGCATGGCCTTCTTCCCGTTCTCGGGCGGGCCCAGGCGCTGCATCGGCGAGGGCTTCGCCCTGCTCCAGCTCCCCCTGGTGGTGGCCATGGTGGCCCAGCGCTACCGGCTCAGCCTGCTCCCGGCCCGCCCGGCCGAGGTCGAGGCGGCCGTCACCCTCCGCCCCCGGGCTCCGATGCTGATGCGGGTCGACCGGGTCGCCTGAGTCAGGCCGCCGGGTTCCAGAGGGCCTGGCCGGTGTCGGGGTCGAACAGCGACAGCTCGCTGACGTCGACGGCCAGCTCGACCCGGTCGCCGCGGCGCACCGGGTGGGTGCGGGGGAAGCGGGCGATCAGGTGGGCCTGGCCGCCGGGGAGCCGCTCGATCCCCGGGGTGTCGCTGACGGTGACCGCGGTGGCGTTGATCGGGCAGGCGACCAGGAGCTCGTAGCCGAGGCGCTCGACCCGGAAGGCGGACGAGAACAGCACCGGCAGGCCCGGCTCGGAGCCGGCGTCGGTCACGTGCTCGGGCCGGATGCCGATGGTCACCGGGCCGGTCCGGCCCCGCAGCAGCCCCGACGGGGTGCCCGGGAAGGGGAGGCGCTGGCCGCCCAGGACCACGAAGGTGCGGCCGGCGTCCTGCTCGATGTACCCGGCGACCAGGTTCATGGCCGGCTCGCCCATGAAGCTGGCCACGAAGGTGTTGGCCGGCCGCCGGTAGAGCGTCCGCGGCTCGTCGAGCTGCTCGATCCGCCCGCCCCGCATCACCGCGACCCGGTCGCCGATGGCCATGGCCTGGGACTGGTCGTGGGTCACGTAGATGGCGGTGACGCCCAGCCCCTGCTGGAGGTGGGCCAGCTCGGTGCGGAGCCGGATCCGCTCGCCGGCGTCCATGTGGGTCAGCGGCTCGTCGAGCAGGAACACGTCCGGGACCCGGACGGTGGCCCGGCCGACGGCCACCCGCTGGCGCTGCCCGGCCGACAGCGTCTTGGGCTTGCGGTCCAGGAACCTCCCCAGCCGCAGCACCCGGGTCTCGGCCTCGACCCGCTGCCGGATCTCCTCGGCGGGCAGCTTGCGCAGGGCCAGCCCGAAGCGGAGGTTCTGGGCGGCGGTGAGGTGCGGGTAGAGGGCGGCGGCCTCGAACACCATGGCCACGTTTCGATCGCCAGGGGTCAGATTGTTGACCACCCGGCCGCCGATGCTGATGGTGCCGCTCTTGAGCGGCTCCAGGCCGGCGATCAGGCGCAGGACGGTGCTCTTGCCGCAGCCGCTGGGGCCGACGATCACCATCAGCTCGGCATTGCGGACGTGCAGGCTCAGGTGCGAGACGGCCGCGGAGCCGTCTGGGTACACCCGGGAGACATCATCGAGCAGGACGTCGGCCATGCCGCTGCAACCACCACCAGACCTGTGCCTGATCCATGGTAGTCCACCGCCACGACCGGGACGATCGGGAGCCGCGCCGCCCTACCAGCCGAGCGGGCCGGCCGGTCCCTGGATGGCCGCCACCGACGCGCCGGTGGCGGTCTCGGAGGCCAGCAGCTCCTCCCAGGTCTCGCGGCGGCGGGCGACCCTGGCCACCCCGTCGGCGACCACGATCTCGGCCGGACGCGGCTGGCCGTTGTAGTTGCTGGCCATGGTCATGCCGTAGGCGCCCGCGTCCAGGAAGGCGACCAGCTCGCCAGGGGCCAGGTCGGGCAGGTCGGCCTCGGTGGCGAGCACGTCGGTGGACTCGCAGATGGGGCCGACGACCTCGGTCGGGCCGGCCAGCGGGGCCGCCCGCAGCGGCCGCACCCGGTGCACCGCCTGGTACAGGGCGGGCCGCAGCAGGTGGTGCATGCCCGTGTCGACCACCAGCATGCGGCCGGCGCTGCGGTGCTTGCGGTACAGCACCTTGGAGACGAGCGCGCCGGCCCTGGCCACAAGGGCCCGGCCCGGCTCGACGGCCAGGCGCACGTCCCGGCCGGCGACCACCGTGGCCAGGGCGGCCGCGAACCGCTCCGGGCCGATCGCCGTCCCGCCGCCATAGTCGACCGGCAACCCGCCGCCGACGTCCAGCCAGTCCAGCTCCAGGCCGGCCGCCCGGCCCGCCTCCAGCACCTCGAGGCCGACCCGGGCCCCGGCGGCCACGCCGTCGGGGTCGGGGAGCTGGGAGCCGACGTGGACGTGGACCCCGACCGGGATCAGCCCGCCCAGCTCGCCCCGGGCCGCCCTGGCCAGCAGCTCGTGGGCCACGGCCACCGGGACCCCGAACTTGGCCTCGTCGTGGCCGGTCTGGATGTTGACGTGGGTGTCGACCTCGACGTCGGGGTTGACCCGGACGGCGAACCGGGCCGGCCGCTCCAGCCGGGCCGCCACCTCGGCCAGGGCGTCCAGCTCGTCGGCCGACTCGACGTGGACGGTGACGCCGTGGCCGACGGCCAGCTCCAGCTCGGCGGTGGTCTTGCCGACGCCGGCGAACACGCAGGCCTCGGGGTCGCCGCCGGCCCGCAGGACCCGGACCAGCTCGCCGCCGCTGACCACGTCGAAGCCGGACCCGAGCCCGGCCAGGGTGGCCAGCACGGCCAGGTTGCTGTTGGCCTTGGCCGCGTACAGGACCCGCGCGCCCAGCGGCTCGAACGCGGCCGCCACCCGCCGGTAGGCGGCGGCGACGGCGTCCAGGTCGTAGACGTAGGCCGGCGTGCCGGTGTCGGCGACCACCTCGTCCAGGGGCAGCCCGCCCACGCACAGGCGGCCGTCGAGGTAGGAGAAGGGGTCGGGCGGCCAGGGGGCGCGGCGGGACGGGGTGCCGTCGCCGGTCGGGGCGGCCCCGTTGGGGGCAGGGTGGGGGACGGCTGGTGACTGGCTCATGACAGCAGGCCTCGATGACGGCGCAGGAGAAGGGACGGGGAACGACACGCCGATCGGGCGGCCACCGGGCAGGCTGCCGCCGGGCTGACGCATCTGTCCGGGTCGAGCCTTGCATATCCATGCGGCGCCCGCAACAGCCAGCGCTGCTGCGAGAATGGCGGTTTCTGCCAGGTGTTGCATATTCTCAGCACCTTCTGCATAACTATCCTCATGACTTCCTCCCGCAACGTCGGCGTGCTCGGCGCCTCGGGCTACGCCGGGGCCGAGCTGCTGCGCCTCCTGGCCCGCCATCCCGACCTCGACGTCGCCTGGGCCGCCGGGGACCAGGCGGCCGGCCAGCCGCTCGTCTCCCGCTACCCCGGCCTGCGGTCCGCCTACGGCGAGCTCGCCTTCTGCTCGGTCGAGGAGGGCCTGGAGAAGGGCGCCGACGTGCTGTTCTGCGCCCTGCCCCACGGCCGGGCGGCCGAGATCGCCCCCCGGGCCCTGGCCGCGGCCGGGCTGGTGGTCGACCTCTCGGCCGACTTCCGGCTGCGCGACCCTGGTGCCTACCCGGCCTGGTACGGGGCCGAGCACCCGTTCCCCGACCAGCTCGGCGCCTGGCCCTACGGCCTGCCCGAGCTGCACCGCGAGGAGCTGCGGGAGGCCACCCGGGTGGCCGTGCCCGGCTGCTACCCGACGGCGGCCCTGCTGGCCCTGGCCCCGCTGGTCGCCGCCGGGCTGGCCGCGGCCGACGGGATCGTGGTCGACGCCAAGTCGGGGCTGTCGGGGGCCGGCCGGTCGCTCACCGACGGCAACCTGTTCGTCCAGGCCAACGAGAACGTCGGGCCCTACAAGGTGGGCAGCCACCGGCACACCCCGGAGATCGAGCAGGAGCTGGCCCTGGCGGCTGGGGCGTCGGTGACCGTGACCTTCACCCCGCACCTGGTCCCGGCCAGCCGGGGGCTGCTGGCCACCTGCTACGCCACCCTGGCCCCGTCGGCCGGCGACGAGGAGCTGGCCGCCTGCTACGCGGCCGCCTACGGCGGCGAGCCGTTCGTCGACCTGCTCGAGCCGGCCACCGGCTGGCCGGCCACCCGGGCCGTCATCACCACCAACCGGGCCCAGGTGGCGGCAACGGCCGACCGGCGGGCCGGCAAGGTGGTGGCCGCCGCGGCCATCGACAACCTGGTCAAGGGGGCCGCCGGCCAGGCCGTGCAGTGCGCCAACCTCGCCCTCGGCCTGCCCGAGACGGCCGGCCTCGACCTCGTCCCCCCAGGACCTTGACGAGCACCGTGCCGGTCGACCGGCGGCTCGGGGTGACGGCGGCGGCCGGGTTCGGGGCGGCCGGGGTCAGCTGCGGGCTCAAGCAGTCGGCCACGCCCGACCTGGCCCTGGTGGTCGGCGACCCGGGGACGGTGGCCGCCGGGGTGTTCACCACCAACCAGGTGGTGGCGGCGCCGGTGGTGTGGTCGCGCGACCGTCTGGCCGCCTCGGCCGACGCCCGGGTGGTGGTGCTCAACTCGGGCAACGCCAACGCCTGCACCGGGCCGGCCGGCGAGGCGGCCGTGCTGGCCACGGTGGAGCGGGCCGCCACCGAGCTGGGCTGCCGGCCCGAGCAGGTGCTGGTCTGCTCGACCGGGGTGATCGGGGTGCCGCTGGACGCGGCCCGGGTCAGCGACGGGGTCGCCAAGGCGGCCGCCGCCCTGGACCGCTCGGGCGGCCTGGCCGCGGCCGAGGCCATCCTGACCACCGACACCAGGGTCAAGCAGGCCGGGACCCGGGTGGCCGGAGGGGCCACCGTCGGCGGCATGGCCAAGGGGGCGGCCATGCTGGCCCCGGCCCTGGCCCCTCCGCAGGCGACCATGCTGGCCGTGCTCACCACCGACGCCGTGGCCGACCCGGCGGAGCTGGGGGAGGCGCTGGCCACCGCGGCCGCGGCCACCTTCAACCGGATCACCGTCGACGGGGCCCAGTCGACCAACGACACCGTGCTGCTGCTGGCCTCCGGGGCCTCGGGGGCGCGGCCCGACCCGGGCGACCTGGCCGCCGCCGTGGCCGCCGTCTGCTCGGACCTGGCCGGGCAGATGCTGGCCGACGCCGAGGGCGGGACCAAGGTGGTCAGCATCCAGGTCGGCGGGGCCGGCCCGGTCGAGGCGGCGCTGGCCGTGGCCCGCCGGGTGGCCGACAGCCCGCTGGTCAAGACGGCCGTCTACGGCGGCGACCCCAACTGGGGCCGGGTCCTCCAGGCGGCGGGCACGGCCGGTGTCGGGTTCGACCCGGGCCTGGTCCGCCTCGAGGTCGCCGGCGGACCGGGCGCGGCCGGGATCGAGCCGCCGGCCGGGCCGCTGGAGCGGCTGCCGCTGGTCAGCCAGGGCCGGCCCACCGGGGCCGACGCGAGCGCGGCCATGGCCGCCCGGGAGATCGAGCTCCGCCTCCACCTGGGCGGGAGCGGCCCCTGGGCCGAGGTCCGGACCAGCGACCTGACCCCCGAGTACGTCCGCCTCAACTCGGAGTACACGACGTGACCCTTCCCACAATCGACGACCTGCAGGCCAAGGCGGCCGCGGTCCACGAGGCCCTGCCCTGGATCAAGCGGCTGTCCGGCTGCACGGTGGTCGTCAAGTACGGCGGGGCGGCCATGGGCACGGCCGGGTTCGACGCCTTCGTCGACGACGTGGTCCTGCTCCGGTACGTGGGCGTGGACGTGATCGTCGTCCACGGCGGCGGCCCCGAGGTCAGCCAGCTGATGACCCGGTTCGGCAAGGAGCCGGTGTTCGTCGACGGCCACCGGGTGACCGACGCCGAGACCATGGACCTGGCCCGGATGGTGCTGGTCGGGCGGGTCAACAAGACCCTGGTGGGCCGGATCAACACCCACGGGCGGCTGGCCGTCGGGCTGTCCGGCGAGGACGGCCTGCTGCTCGTGGCCCGGCCCCGGGTCGACCCGGGCGGCCGCGACCTCGGCTACGTCGGCGACGTCGAGGCGGTCGACCCGACGGCCCTGCGCGCCCTCACCGACAAGGGCCTGGTCCCGGTGGTGGCCACGGTGGCCGCCGGCCCCGAGGGCCTGCCCTACAACGTCAACGCCGACGCCGCCGCCGGCTCCCTGGCGGCCGCCCTTGGGGCCGAGAAGCTGGTCTACCTGACCGACGTGGAGGGGCTGTACGCCGACCTGGCCGACCCCGGCTCGCTGCTCGAGCAGCTGACCGTGGCCGAGGTCGAGGCGATCCTGGCCGGCGGCCAGGTCGCGGCCGGGATGGTGCCCAAGCTCACCGGGATCGTGACCGCCCTGCGGGGCGGGGTCCGCCGGGCCCACATCCTGGACGGCCGGCGCGAGCACGCCCTGCTCCTGGAGCTGTTCACCGACTCCGGGGTCGGGACCATGGTGCAAGCCGAGGAGGAGAGCTGATGAGCAGCCTGCCCGAGCGGGAGGCGGCGGTGCTGTGGCCGACCTACGTGCGGCCCCAGGTCGAGTTCGTCCGGGGCCAGGGGGTGCGGCTGTGGGACGCCCGCGGCCGCGAGTACCTGGACTTCCTGGGCGGGATCGCGGTGGTCGCGGCCGGCCACGCCCACCCGAAGGTCGTCGAGGCGGTCAGCGCCCAGCTCGGCACCCTCGGCCACACCTCCAACCTCTACTTCACCGGCCCCCAGGTGGAGCTGGCCGAACGGCTGGTCGGCCACGTCGGCGGCGACGCCAAGGTGTTCCTGTCCAACTCCGGGGCCGAGGCCAACGAGGCCGCCATCAAGGTGGCCAGGCGCTGGGGCCGGGCCAACCGGGGCGAGCAGGCCACCGGCATCGTGGCCACCCTCGGCGGCTTCCACGGCCGCACCCTGGCCACCCTGGCCGCCACCGGCAAGCCGGCCATGCACACCCCGTTCCAGCCGCTGCCCCCCGGCTTCTCCCACGTGCCCTTCGGCGACGTCGACGCCCTGGCCGCGGCCATCGGGCCGGACACCGCGGCCGTGCTGGTCGAGCCGATCCAGGGCGAGGCCGGGATCCGGGTCCCGCCCCCCGGCTACCTGCGGGCCGTCCGGGAGGTGACCTCGCGGGCCGGGGTGCTGCTGATCGTGGACGAGATCCAGTCCGGGATGGGCCGCACCGGCCGCTTCTTCGCCCACCAGCACGACGAGATCCGGCCCGACGTGGTCACCATGGCCAAGGCGCTCGGCTCCGGCTACCCGATCGGGGCCACCATCGCCCGGACCGAGGTCGCCGAGGCCATGCAGCGCGGCGACCACGGCACCACCTTCGGGGGCAACCCGGTCGCCTGCACCGCCGCCCTTGCCACCCTGGACGTGATCGAGCCGCTGCTCGGGGGCCACGTCGACAAGGTCTCGACCCGGCTGGCCGACGGGCTGGGGGAGCTCAGGGGCCGCCTCACCGGCCGCTCCACCTGGGCCCCGCCGACGGCCGACGACCCCGACGACGGGCTGCCCGGGGCCGAGGTCCGGGGGGCCGGGCTGTGGTTCGCGCTCGACTTCGGCCCCGAGGCCCCGGCCGACGCCCGGCAGGCCGCCCTGGCCGCGCTCGGCCGCGGCCTGGTCGTCAACCCGGTCACCGACACCGCCCTGCGCCTGGCCCCGCCGCTGGTGGTCACCGAGGACGAGATCGACGAGGGGCTGGCCAGGCTGGGGGCGGCCCTGGAGGAGGCCGGCCTGTGCCGCTGAAGGCGGCCCGCCAGCAGGCCCTGGCCGCCCTGCTCCGGACCCGGCAGGTGTCCAGCCAGGCCCTGGTCCTGGAGCACCTGCGGGCCCAGGGCTTCGACGCCACCCAGGCGACCATCTCCCGCGACCTCGACGACCTGGGCGCGGTCAAGGTCCGGGGGCCGGACGGCCGGCTGGTCTACGCCCTGCCCGAGCCGGGCAACGGTCACGGCGCCGACCACGACGAGATCCGCCGCATGCTCGGCGGGTCGCTGCTGGCCATCATCCCCAGCGGCAACCTGGTCGTGCTCCGCACCCCGCCCGGCCACGCCGCCGCGCTCGCCTCGACCCTTGACCGGGCCGGCATCGCCGGGGTCGCGGGCACGGTCGCCGGCGACGACACCGTCCTGGTCGTCTGCACCGAGCGCACCCCCGGCCGGGCCATGGCCCGCCAGCTGGCCGCGCTCGCCGTGACCCCCGTGGAGCCCCGCGCCATCGCCGAACCCTACCGAGGAGCCACCGCATGACCCGATCTCCCGCCGGCCCCGTCGTGCTCGCCTACTCGGGCGGGCTGGACACCACCGTCACCGTCCACCGGCTGGTCCACGAGCAGGGCCGTCCCGTGGTCGCCCTGCTGGCCGACGTCGGCCAGGGCGAGGACCTGCCGGCCCTGGCCGAGCGGGCCCTGGCCGCCGGGGCCGACGACGCCGTGGTGGTGGACGCCCGGGACCGGTTCGCGGCCGAGTTCCTGGTCCCGGCGGTCCGGGCCAACGCCCTCTACGAGGGCCGCTACCCGCTGGTCTCGGCCCTGTCGCGGCCCCTGATCGCCCAGCTCCTGGTCGAGGAGGCGCGGCGCCGGGGGGCGTCGGCGGTGGCCCACGGCTGCACCGGCAAGGGCAACGACCAGGTGCGCTTCGAGGTCAGCTGCGGCGCCCTGGCCCCCGAGCTGGAGATCCTGGCCCCGGTCAGGGACTCGGCCATGAGCCGGCCCGAGGCCATCTCGTACGCCGACAAGCACGGCCTCGAGCTGGGCGGGATCACCGAGGCCAAGCCGTGGTCGGTCGACCAGAACCTGTGGGGCCGCACGATCGAGGCCGGGGTCCTGGAGGACCCGTGGCTGGCCCCGCCCGAGGACGCCTTCGAGTGGACGGCCTCGCCGGCCACGGCCAGCGGGACCAGCGAGCTGGTGGTCGGCTTCGAGGCCGGGGTGCCGGTGACCGTCGACGGGGCCGAGGTGGGGCTGGCCGGAGTCGTCGCCACCCTCAACCGGGCGGGCGGCCAGGTGGGGTTCGGGCGGGTCGACATGCTGGAGAACCGACGGGTGGGCATCAAGAGCCGCGAGGTCTACGAGGTCCCGGGCGCCCTGGCGGTGATCGCCGCCCACCGGGACCTGGAGGACCTGACCCTGGACCGCGACGTGCTCCACGAGAAGGCCCGCCTCGACATCCGCTACGCCGAGCTGGTCTATGACGGGCTCTGGTTCTCGCCCCTCAAGTCGGCCCTTGACGCGTTCGTGGCCGAGACCCAGGCCGCCGTCACCGGCGAGGTCCGCCTCGAGCTGTCACCCGGGCGCTGCCAGCCGACCGGCCGGCGGGCCGAGCGGGCCCTGTACCGGCCCGACCTGGCCACCTACGACACCGGCGACGCCTTCGACCACGACGCCGGGCGCGGGTTCGTGTCGCTCTGGGGCCTGCCCGCCCGCACCTGGGCCCGGGTCCACGGGGATGGGTGACGGGCCGGGGGCCGAGCCCTCCCGGCCGCTGTGGGCCGGCGGGTTCACGGGGGCGCCCGACCCGGGGATGTGGGCCTACACCTCGTCGCTGGCCGTCGACCGGCGGCTGTGGCGCCAGGACGTGGCCGGGAGCCGGGCCCATGTGCGCGGGCTGGTCGGGGCCGGGGTGCTGGAGGTGGGGGAGGGCAAGCTCCTGCTCGACGGCCTGGCCCAGGTCGCGGGCGAGCTGGAGGCGGGCACCTTCGTCTTCGACGACGGTGACGAGGACGTCCACAGCGCGGTCGAGCGCCGCCTGACCGAGCTGGTCGGCCCGGCCGGGGGCAAGCTCCACACCGGCCGCAGCCGCAACGACCAGGTCGCCACCGACCTGCACCTGTGGCTCAAGCAGGCCTGCGCCGACGCCGTCGAGGCCCTGGCCGGGCTGATCGACGCCCTGGTCGGGGCGGGCCGGGCGGCACCGGAGGCGGTCGTGCCCGGGCTCACCCACCTCCAGCCGGCCCAGCCGGTGCTCTGGGCCTTCCAGCTCGCCGCCCACGGCTTCGCCCTGGTCAGGGACGCCGGCCGCTTCCAGGACGCCGGCCGCCGGGCCGACGTCAGCCCGCTCGGGGCCGGGGCGATCGCCGGCTCGTCGTTCCCGCTCGACCCGGCCTCCACCGCCACCGCCCTCGGCTTCGCGGCCGCCTTCGACAACGCCATGGACGCCACCGCCGACCGGGACGCGGTCGCCGAGCTGCTGGCCGCGGCGGCCATCGCCATGGCCCACGCCTCCCGGCTGGCCGAGGACGTGGCCCTGTGGGCGGGCCGCGGCTGGGTCCGGCTGCCCGACGCCTGGGCGACCGGGTCGAGCATGCTCCCCCAGAAGCGCAACCCCGACGTGGCCGAGCTGGTCCGGGGCCGGGCTGGCACCGTCATCGGCCGCCTGGCCGGGTTCCTGGCCACCCTCAAGGGCCTGCCCCTGGCCTATGCCCGCGACCTCCAGGAGGACAAGGCGGCCGCCTTCGAGGCCACCGACGTCCTGGCGGGCTCCCTGGGCGCCCTGGCCGGCCTGGTCGCCGGCCTGGAGCCAGATCTCGCCTCCATGCGCCACGACGCCGAGGCGACCGAGACCACCGCCGTCGACCTGGCCGAGGCCCTGGTCCGCGACGGCCTCCCCTTCCGCGAGGCCCACGCCGCCGTCGGCGCCGCCGTCCGCCTGGCCGCCTCCCGGGGCGCCCGCCTGGCCGACCTCGAGGACGGCGACCTGGCCGCCATCCACCCCGCCCTCGCCGCCGCCGACCGCTCCGTCCTGAGCGTCCAGGGCAGCCTGGCCGCCAAGTCCACCCCCGGCTCCACCAACCCCGACCGGGTCGACGACCAGCTCACCGTCCTCGAGGTCGCCGCCTCAGCCGCCCGCACCTGGTCGACCGGGTTCCGCCCGGTCCTCGACCTGGGTCTGGACTGAGCGCTCCGCCTACGGGTTGCGGCGGGCGGCAAGGTATTGGGCGATACCAACGCCGAGGAAGATCAAGCCCTGGAGGAGCCAGAACACGGCCATCCTGCGGAACGGCTCCTCGACCAAGAGGCCATAGGCGCCCAGGATCAGATACAGCACGCCCGCGCCGAACCCTAGGGCCGGCAGCCAACGGGGCACCCGATCGTGGCCGGTGGGGAGGTCCCGGCCCAGCACCCGCTCGACCCGGGCCCAGCGGCGCGGGTTGGTGCTCACCCAGGCGAACGCCAGCGGCACCAGCAGGGCGACCGCAAGCACCGCCAGCACGGCCACCAGCCCGGCGTCCATGCCGGGAGTCTTCCCGGCCGGGCGTGGCTGAACCGATAGCGGGCGCGGTTGCCGGGGCATCCCGGAGGCTTGGGGCAGTCGAGCCAAGGGGAGCAGTCATGGCAGCCACGGCGATGGATGGCAAGATCGCCCTCGTCACCGGAGGCGGGGCCGGGATCGGCGAGGCCTGCGTGCACGCGCTCAGGGACAGGGGGGCCACCGTGGTCGTGGCCGACATCTCCAGGGAGGCCGCCGAGCGGGTCGCCGGGGAGGCCGGGGGCGGGGCCACCGCGGTCACCGCCGACATGGCCGACGAGGGTCAGGTGCGGGCGATGGTCGAGGGCGTCGTGGCCGACCACGGCCGGCTGGACGTCGCCGTGAACAACGCCGGCATCGGCGGAGACCAGGTGCCAACCGGCGAGTACCCGGTCGAGAGCTGGCGCAAGGTCCTGTCGGTCAACCTCGACGGCGTCTTCCTCTGCATGCGCCACGAGCTCCCGGCGATGGTGGCCAACGGCGGCGGCGCCATCGTCAACATGGCCTCGATCCTGGGCTCGGTCGGGTTCGCCCAGTCGTGCGCCTACGTCGCGGCCAAGCACGGCGTGGTCGGGCTCACCCGCACCGCCGCCATCGAGTACGCCACCCAGGGCATCCGCGTCAACGCCGTCGGTCCCGGCTTCATCGAGACGCCGCTGCTGGCGGCCGCCTCCCAGGAGATCGTCGCCGGTGTCGCCGCCCTCCACCCGGTCGGCCGCCTCGGCCGCCCCGAGGAGGTCGCCGCCCTGGTCGCCTTCCTCGCCTCCGACGAGGCGTCGTTCGTGACCGGCAGCTACTACACCGTCGACGGCGGCTATACCGCCAAGTAGGGGCCGCCGTCAGAACTTGGGCAGGCCGCCGCCGCCCATGAACTTCTGGATGAGCTCCTGGGGGTCGAGGCCGAACTTCTGGAGCAGGCCGGCGTCCTGGTCGGTGTCGACCTGGTCGGGGAGCTCCTGCTCGGCCTGGCTGGCCTGGTCCTGCTGGCCGCGCTCGCGGAGCAGGTCGAGGATCATGTTCTTGTCGAGCTGCACGCTGCCGGTCTCCTCTGTCGCGACGTCCTGACCGCGAGGGTCTGACCCGCGACCCTCGCCCGGAAACCGGCGTTCACCGCATCGACTCGGCGATGCGGATCGCCTCCTCCTTGGAGAGCTCGCCCTCCAGGCGCAGGGTCAGGGCGCCGCGCTGCCAGATGAGGGTGTTGCCGGCCAGGCGGGTCTGCTCCTCGCGGAAGTTGCCGGCGGCGTCCCGGTAGGTGAAGAAGTGGGGCTCGCCGCTGAACCAGTAGCCGGGCTCGCCGCCGACCTCGACGAACTCGACCAGGCCGGCCCCGGCGACCTTCTTGATGAACTCGGGCGTCGGCTCGCCCTGGAACTGGGTGATCAGCAGCCCGGCGTCGGTGAAGGCGGAGGCGGGCAGGCCTGGCCGGGCCCCCCAGACCAGGTCGACCCGGCCGCCGGCCGGATCGGCCTCGCTGACGAACACGGCGTCGGGCCGCTCGAGCCCGCCGGCCCCTGGGACCAGGACCGGGAAGCCGACCCGGCGCCGGGCCTCCTCGAGGCTGACCCGCTCGCCGAGGCCCAGGTCGAGGCGCGCGCCCGGGGCGGTGGTCACGGTCGGTGGCGGTGGCCCGCCGAGCTCGACCCCGATCCCGCGCAGCCCGAGCCGCCGGGCCACCGCCTCCCTGGTCCCGGGGGAGGCCACCAGGACGGCCGCGGCCAGCAGCACCGCGGCCAGCCCGGCCACGGCCAGCCGCCGCCAGCCGGCCGGCCAGCTCCAGCGCCGGGGGCGGGGCCGGGTCGCCGGGGCCTCGTCCAGCCGGGCCGACACGGCGGCGGCCAGGTCGGGGGTGGGCGGGAACTCCAGCGAGGCGGCCAGGTCGGTCAGCGCCCGGTCCAGGTCGAGCTCGCGCTGGCTCATCGGTCACCTCCCGGCAGCGTGGTCGGGGCCGCGGTCGCGCCCTGCTCGGCCAGGACGGCCCGCAGCCGGTCCAGCGCCCGCGACAGGCGCGACTTCACCGTGCCCGGCCGGCAGCCGAGGGCGGCGGCCATCTCGGCCTCGGACAGCTCCAGGAAGTAGCGGCAGGCGATCACCTGGCGGTCGTTCTCGCCCAGCCGGCCGAGGGCGGCCAGCAGGAGCTGGCGCTGCTCGGTGGCCAGTGCCGCCGCCTCGGGGGACGGGGCCGCGTCCCCCGAGGGGCGGTCCTCGGCGACCCGCAGGGCGAGGTCGTCCTGGCGCCGGCCGCTGCGGCGGCGGTTGCGGGCCTCGTTGGCCACGATCGCCAGCAGCCACGGCCGGAACGGCGACCCGGCCCTGAACCGCGGCAGCGCGTACCAGGCCTTCACGAACCCCTCCTGGGCGGCGTCCTCGGCGTCGGCCGACCCTCCGGCGATCACGCACGCCGTCCGGAAGGCGAGGTCCTGGTACCGCCGGACCAGCACCTCGTAGGCACGCGCGTCACCCCCTCGTGCCTGCTCGACGAGCTCCTGTTCGTCCAGTGGTCGGCCCTCCACGGACTCGGTCTCGCACCCTCATACACCACCGGCGGCGGCGAGGTTCCGCGCCGACCCTACTGCCAGCGGCGGTCGTGGCCGAGGAGCTCGCCGACCCGGGAGGCGGTCTCGGGGCGGGCGAACAGGTAGCCCTGGGCGTAGTCGCAGCCGAGCTGGTCGAGCTTGGCCAGCTGGCGGGAGGTCTCGACGCCCTCGGCGATGACCGTCAGGCCGAGGGTGTGGCCGAGGCCGATGACGGCCGCGACCATGGCGTCGTCGGAGGGGTCGAGGTCGAGCCGGGCCACGAACGAGCGGTCGATCTTGAGCGACGACAGCGGCAGGTACTGGAGCGAGGCCAGCGACGAGTAGCCGGTGCCGAAGTCGTCCACCGAGACGTGGACGCCGAGGGCGGACAGCCGCTTGAGGGTGGTGGCGGCCGAGGCCGGGTTGGCGGCCAGGGCCCGCTCGGTGACCTCGAGGCAGAGCCGGTCGGGGTCGGTGCCGGTGTCGGCCAGGGCCCCGGCGACCAGGTCGATCAGGTGGGGCTCGGCGAACTGGCGCGGCGACAGGTTGACGTGCACGGTCGGGGGCAGGGTGCGGGGGCCGTTGGCCCGCCAGCGGGCCGCCTGGCGGCAGCCCTCGGCCAGGACCCAGGCGCCCAGGGGGACGATCAGGCCGGTCTCCTCGGCGAAGGGGACGAACTCGGCCGGCAGCAGCTGGCCCCGGCCCGGCTGGTCCCAGCGGACCAGGGCCTCGACCCCGACCAGGCGCCCCTCCTTGAGGGAGACGATCGGCTGGTAGAGGGCGCGCAGCTCGTCGGCGTCGACCGCCTGGCGCAGGGCCTGCTCCAGCTCCAGGCGCTCGATCAGCTGGGCCCTGACCGTCTCGTCGAACAGCTCGTAGATGCCGCCGCCACGGTGCTTGGCCCGCTGGAGGGCGGTGTCGGCGTCCGACAGCAGCGACTCGGCCCGGCGGGTCCGCGACCCGGTCAGGGCGATGCCGATGCTGGCCGAGACCACGATCTCCTGCCCGCCGACGGCGAACGGGGTGGCCAGCCCGGCGGTCATCCGCTCGGCCAGGCGGACCGCGTCCCGCTCGTGGGCCAGGTCGGGGCAGAGCACGGCGAACTCGTCGCTGCCGAAGCGGGACACGGTGTCGCTGGGGCGCAGGATGCTGCGCAGCCGGCCGGCCACCGCGACCAGCAGCCGGTCGACGGCGTCGTCGCCGAAGCGCTCGGCCACCTCCTTGAAGCGGTCGAGGTCGACCACCAGCACGTCGGCCAGGGCGGGGTCGCGGCCCAGGCGGGCCAGGGTCATCTCCAGCCGGTCGAGGAACAGGCTGCGGTTGGGCAGCCCGGTGAGGGCGTCGTGGGTGGCCCGCCAGGCCAGCTGGTCCTCGGGACGGCGGCCCTCGCGCAGGTCGACCAGCTGGCGGACGACGAAGCGGGGCCGCCCCTGGCCGTCGAGGTGCAGCGGGTCGCCGCGCTGGGTGGTGGCCAGCCAGGTGTTGCAGAGCACCGAGATCGCCTGCCCGTCGACCCGCCGGCAGCGCTGCTGGAGCTGGAAGCCGGTCGCCTCTCCGGTGAGCAGGCGCTGGAGCTGCTCGATGTCGGTGTCGCGGTCCTCGGGATGGACCACGGCCTGGTAGCCGGCCGCCAGCAGGGCCGCCTCGGGGTGGCCGACGAGCGCGCTCAGGGCGGCGTTGATCCTGAGGAAGCGGCCGTCGGGGCCGACCACGGCGGTGGCCACGGGAGCGGCGGCCAGGGTGCTCCAGAGCCGTTCCAGCTCGTCGGCGGCCAGCCCCTCCAGCCCCCGGGGCGGGGGCAGGGCCACCGGGCCGAAGGCCCGCCCGCAGACCTCGCGCAGGGTCGCCACCAGCTGGTCGGGGTCGACGTCCTTGTCCAGGCAGGCGTGGGCGCCCAGGTCGAGGGCCCGGCGCCGCGTCTCGGGGGCCGGGAAGGCGGACAGGGCCACGACCCGGACCGCCGGGGCGCGGCGGCGCAGCTCGGCGACCAGGTCGGGGCCGTCGACCCCGGGCATGCCGAGGTCGAGCACGACCACGTCGGGCTCCCGGTCGACGGCCAGGGTGAGGGTCTCGCGACCGTCCCCCGCCTCCCCGACCAGCTCGAAGCCCCGTCCCTGGAGGGTCGTCCTGAGCAGCGTTCGCAGCTCCGGGATGTCGTCGGCGATCAGGACACGGATCGGTGCGGATGGCAGCATGGAGGCGACATGCTGACGCTTCGGGGCGCCCGCACCAATAGGCCGGATGAATACTCTTGGTTGTCCCCTGGACGGGGGACAGCGGGCCTAGCGGGGCGCCGGCTGGGCCGGCATGCGCCGCAGGCCGGGCAGGGGCCTGGCCAGCACCCAGGGCACCGTGAGCAGCGACCCGACGGCCCCGACGGCCACCGCCGCCCGCAGCCCGAGCAGCTCGCCCAAGGCGCCGCCGAGCAGCGCCCCGACGGGGACGGCGCCGTAGGTGAGGAACCGGTAGCTGGCGTTCATGCGCCCGAGCAGCCGGTCCGGGGTGACGGCCTGGCGCAGGCTGACCGCGAGCACGTTGGACAGGCCGAGCCCGAACCCGTTGCCGACGAAGGCCAGGCCGAGGACGGCGGCGGCCCTGCTCCAGCCCCGCTTCGACCCGGCCGGCGGCTGGCACCTCGACCCCGG
>CALGFH010000378.1 GCA_937881255.1 uncultured Actinomycetes bacterium | reverse complement strand
CTGCTGCTCCCCCATCCGGTGGCCGGGGACGAGCGGGACGAGCTGGACAAGACCCGGCGACGGCTGGGTGCGGTGGAGTCGGTGCTGCGGGACGCGAAGGCGGATGCCGGGGCGGTGGCGGCGGCGCTGGCCGCGGCCGACCAGGCGGTGGCGGTGGCCAGGCGACGGCTGGTGGTGGCGACCGAGCAGCTGGCGGCGGCGCGGCGGCGGCGGGCGGACGCCATGGTCGCCCTGGAGGCGGCGACTGACGAGGTCGGGCGGCAGGAGGCGCGGCTGGCCGAGCAGGTCCGGGGGGCCTACATGACCGGCCGGGTGACCGGGCTGGCCGTGATGGTCCAGGCGAACGACCTGCGCGACCTGGTGGAGCGGGCGGTCACCTTGAGCTATGTGATCAGCGCCGACCAGGACGTGCTGAGCCGGTTGGAGGTGGCGCGCAAGCGGGCCGTCCAGCTCCACGACGGCATGGTCAAGGCCGAGAAGGCCCGGGTCGCGGCCGAGGCCACGGTGCGGGTCCAGCTCGGGGAGCTGGAGCGGGTCCGGGCGGTGCGCCAGCAGGCCAAGCGGAAGATGGACGCCCGGGTGGCCAGGCTGGCCGGGGCCGCGGCCGCCCTGCGGAGCCGGTCGGCCGAGCTGCGCCGCCTGATCCGGCAGGAGGAGCTGGCCAGGCAGCGGGCCGCCCGCGGGGGCGGCGGCGGGTCGATCCACGGGTCGGGGCGGCGCTGTGACCTGTCGGGCACCTCGCCGGCCGAGTACTGGATCATCATGCGCGAGTCCAGCGGGTTCCCGACCGCCGACAACCCGACCTCGACGGCGTTCGGGCTCGGCCAGCTGCTGCTCGGCAACCGGATCCTCTACCTGGGCCAGGCGTACGCCACCACCGACTGCGGCCGCCAGCTGTGGGCGTTCCGGGCCTATGTCCGCGACCGCTACGGCACCGCCGCCCGGGCCAAGGCCTTCTGGCAGGCCAACGGCTGGTACTGACCCGCCCGGCGGCTAGTTCGGGCGGTCGGCCAGGGTGACGGTGGCCTCCTGGGAACGGCCGTTGCGGATGAGGGTCAGGCGGGCCTGGGAGCCCGGTTTGCGCTGGCGGAGCTCGCCGAACAGGTCCTCCACGGTCTCGATCGGGGCGTCGTCCATGCGGGTGATGACGTCGCCGGGCTCGAGGCCGGCCTGGGCGGCCGGGCCGCCCTGGACCACCTCGAGCACCACCACCCCTCGTGCCTGGTCGAGGCCGAGCTCGGCCGCGACGTCGCGGGTGACCTGGTCGGGCTGGATGCCGAGGTAGCTGTGGGTGGCCCGGCCGTTGCGGAGGAGCTGGCCGACGACGTCGACCGCGGTCGCCCCGGGGATGGCGAAGCCGATCGCGACCGCTCCCTGCTCGGGCGGGATGTAGGCCACGTTGATGCCGACCACCTCGCCCTGCCCGTTGACCAGGGCGCCGCCGGAGTTGCCGGGTGAGATGGCGGCGTCGGTCTGGATCAGGTCGACCAGCGAGCGGATGCCCTGCTCGGCCGAGCCGGGGATCTCGCGGTGCAGGCCCGAGATGATGCCGGCGGTGATGGTGTTCTGGAAGCCGAGCGGGCTGCCCATGGCCACGGCCAGCTCGCCGACCGCCGGGAGGGTCTTCTGGAAGGTGGCCGGCTGGAGGTCGCCGCGCTCGACGTCGACCACCGCCAGGTCGGTGTCGGGGTCGGTGGCCCGGACCCGGCCGTCGGCCCGCCGGCCGTCGAAGAAGGCGACCTCGACCCGCTCGACGTCCCCGACCACGTGGGCGTTGGTGACCACCACCCCGTCCTTGGACCAGACCACCCCGCTGCCCGTCCCCTGGTCGTGGGCGATGGTGACCACCGACGGCTCGACCTTGCGGACGACGCCGGGGATGTCGCCGGCGGCGGCCGCCTGGGCGCTGGCGTTGGCGCTGGGGGCGGGGGCGGTCACCGGCGCCGGGGCCGAACGGGCCCGCGGCTCCTGGGCCACGGTGCAGCCGGCGAGGACGGCGGCGAGCAGGACGGCACCGACGGTACGGGCCTTCATGGTTGATCTCCTGGCGTGACGATCGCGTTGGACCCGACCAGGATTCCACGAGAACCGGTCCGCGTATCAGAGGCCGTAGGACTCCAGCAGGCGGAGCCAGACCTCGCTGATGGTGGGGAACGACGGCACCGCGTGCCACAGCCGGTCCAGGGGGACCTGGCCGGCCACGGCGATGGTGGCCGAGTGGAGCAGCTCCTGGGTGCCGGGGCCGGTGAAGGTGGCGCCGACCACCACCCGGCGGGCCTGGTCGACCAGGAGCTGGCTGGTGCCGTCGATGCCGTTGCCCTGCACGTAGGCGCCGGCGACCCCGCCGGTGGCGGTGGTGACGACCCGGACGTCGACCCCGGAACGCCTGGCCTCGGCCTCGGTGGGGCCGACGGCGCAGACCTGGGGGTCGGTGAAGGTGACCCGGGGGACGACGCCGTGGTCGGCGACGTCGGTGGCGTCGCGGCCCAGGATGACGTCGCCGGCCAGGCGGCCCTGGTACTTGCCCATGTGGGTGAAGGGGGCGAGGCCGTTGCAGTCCCCGACCGCGAACAGCCAGCCGCCCCCGACCCCCTCGACCCGCAGGCGGTGGTCGACCCGGGCCGGGGCGCCGGGTTCCAGGCCGACCAGCTCCAGGCCGATGTCGCCGGTCCGGGGCCGGCGCCCGGTGGCGACCAGCAGCTCGTCGGCGATCAGCTCCCCGTCCCCCAGGGTGACGGTCACCGGGCCGCCCGGGTGGTCGCGGCGGACGGCGGTGACGTCGGTGCGGGTGCGCACGGTGATGCCCTCGGCCTCGAAGGCCGCCCTGACCTCGTCCCCGGCGAACGGCTCCTCGCGGGCCAGCAGGCGCCCGCCCCGCACCACCACCGTCACCTCCTGGCTGCCGAGGCGCCGGAACGCCTGGGCGAGCTCGCAGCCGACCGGGCCGCCGCCGAGCACGACCAGGCGGCCGGGCACCTCGGTGGCCGCGGTCGCGCCGCGGTTGTCCCAGGGTCGCGCCTCGGCCAGGCCGGGCACGGGCGGGATCTGGGGGGAGCTGCCGGTGGCCAGCACCACCGCCCGCCGGGCGGTCAGCTCCCGCCGGCCGCCGCCGTCGGGGAGCTCGACCTGGACGGTCCGTTCCCCGGTGAGCCGGCCGGTGCCCCTGACCAGCTCGATCCCCTCGTCCTCGACCCAGGCCAGCGCCCCCTGGTCGCTCCAGCTGGAGGTCATGTAGTCGCGCTGGGCGAAGGCGGCGGCGAGGTCGAGCTGGCCGGTGACGGCCTCGGCCGCGCCGGGGACCCTCCGGGCCGCGGCCAGCACGTCGCCCGGCCGGATCAGGGTCTTGGAGGGGACGCAGGCCCAGTAGGAGCACTCGCCCCCGACCAGCTCCCGCTCGACCAGGGCCACGGCCAGGCCACCGTCGGCGCAGCGCCCGGCGGCCACCTGGCCCGGCGGGCCGGCACCGATCACGATCACCTCGAACTGGTCCGTCATGGTCCCCGCTTTCTCGAGTTGCTGACGCCGCGTAGCATCCTGGCGCGGCCCGAATCGAAGGAGCACGGCATGCAGCTTGGCATGATCGGCCTCGGCCGGATGGGCGCCAACCTGGTCCGGCGGCTGCTGCGCGCCGGTCACCAGTGTGTCGTCTACGACCGCAACCAGGCGGCGGTCGAGCAGCTGGCCGGCGAGGGGGCGGTTGGCGCCACCTCCCTGGAGGACCTGGTGGCCAAGCTGGAGGCGCCCCGGGCGGCCTGGGTGATGGTCCCGGCCGGGGTGGCCGGCCGGGTCGTCGACGAGCTGGCCGGGCTGATGGAGCCCGGCGACGTGGTGATCGACGGCGGCAACTCCTACTACCGCGACGACGTCCACCGGGCCGAGGCGCTGGCCGCCCAGGGCGTGCACTACCTGGACGTCGGCACCAGCGGCGGGGTGTTCGGGCTGGAGCGGGGCTACTGCCTGATGATCGGCGGCGAGGGCGAGGTGGTGGCCCGGCTCGACCCGCTGTTCCGGGCCCTGGCCCCCGGGCTGGGGGCAGCCGAGCGGACCCCGGGCCGCGAGGGCGACCCGCCGCCCGAGGAGCTCGGCTTCCTCCACTGCGGGCCCGCCGGGGCCGGCCACTTCGTGAAGATGATCCACAACGGGATCGAGTACGGGATCATGGCCGCCTACGCCGAGGGCCTGAACATCCTCTCCAAGGCGAACGTGGGCAAGCGCACCGAGCAGGCCAGCGCCGAGGCGGCGCCGCTGCGCGACCCCGCCTACTACCGCTACGACTTCGACGTCGCCGCCGTGGCCGAGCTGTGGCGCCGGGGCAGCGTGATCGGGTCCTGGCTGCTCGACCTGACCGCCCACGCCCTGCTCCAGGACCCCAAGGTGGCCGGGTTCTCGGGCCGGGTGTCGGACTCGGGCGAGGGCCGCTGGACGGTGGCGGCGGCGGTGGAGACGGGCGTGCCCGCCCACGTGCTCACCACCGCCCTGTACGAGCGGTTCTCCTCCCGCGGTGAGGCCGACTTCGCCGAGAAGCTGCTGTCGGCCATGCGCAAGGAGTTCGGCGGCCACGAGGAGCTCCCCACCGGTGAGTGAGGCCGCCCTCCGCATCGGGACCGTCGAGGGGGAGGCGGCCGTGACCCTGGCCGCCGGCGAGCTGGAGGCGACCTTCCTGCCCGGGCTGGG
>CALGFH010000377.1 GCA_937881255.1 uncultured Actinomycetes bacterium | reverse complement strand
CGCGGGACGACCGGCCGACCAGGACCTCGTAGGTCCCCTGGTGGACGACCCAGGTGCCGGTGGCCTCGTCGAACGCCGCCAGGTCGTCGCGGTCCAGCCGGAGGCAGACCTCGGTGGTGGCGCCGGGATCGAGCTGGACCTTGGCGAACCCCATCAGCCGCCTCGGCGGCTGCCGGGCCGCGGCCGGGGCGGCGAGGTAGAGCTGGACGACCTCGGCGCCGGCCCGGCGGCCGACGTTGGTCACCTCGAGCGAGACCGCGACCGCCCCGGTCTCCTCCTCCTGCTCGATGCGGGGCTGGCCGTACCCGTACTCGCCGTACGAGAGGCCGTGGCCGAAGGGGAACAGCGGCTGCTGGCCGTGCTCGTCGTACCAGCGGTAGCCGACGAGGACGCCCTCGTCGTAGCGGGCGTCGCCGTCCACGCCCGGCCAGCGCTCCGGACCGGTGATCGGGCCTTGGTCGGGGGTGGCCGGGAAGGTGACCGGGAGCCGGCCCCCCGGGTCGGCGTCGCCGAACAGGACCGCCGCCACCGCCTCGCCGAACTGCTGCCCGGCGTGCCATGCCTGCAGCACCGCCCCCACCTGCTCCAGCCACGGCATCAGGACCGGTCCGCCGGTGTTCAGCACCACCACGGTTCGCGGGTTGGCGGCCGCGACGGCCGCGATCAGCCGGTCCTGATCCCCCGGCAGGGCGAGGGAGGAGCGGTCCATCCCCTCGCCGAGGGCGTGGCTGGCGAACACCACCGCGACGTCGCAGCCGCCGGCCAGGTCCGCGGCCTCCTGGATCCGCGTGTCCGGTGGCTGCCAGCCCAGCTGGACGTTCCCGCCGCCGACCCCGAGCGCCGGGAAGGGAGGCCAGGCGGTGGTACTGGAGTAGTCGAGCAGGATGCTGACCGGACGGCCGGCGCGAAGGTCGGCCTCGCCACTGACCGGGAGCGCCGGACCGTCGAACACCTGGCCGAACTCCCGCTCCCCGGCGGCGACCACGACCCCGTCGACGACCAGCCGGCTGATGCCGGCGGCCACAACGGTGAAGCGGTGGAGCCCGTCCACGGTGGGGGTGAGCGTCCCCGTCCACCGGGCCGACCAGAGCGCCGGGTCCAGCCCCTCGGGGGCCCGGGGGATGTCCAGGATCGGGTCGACCACGGTCAGGGCCGGCTCCCCGTCGGGCCGCTCGCCGTTCCAGTACTCCCCCAGCAGGCCCGTCCCCTCGCGCCCGGCCGGGCTGAGGACCTCGGCCGGTACCACCGGGAGCCCGGCGTCGCCGAACGACCCCTGGGCGAACGCCACCCGCACACCGGCACCGGCACGGACGGTGATCCCGTCCAGGGGCGTGACCAGCCGGTCGGGGAGCACCCGGACGCACGGGGACCCGGCCATCACCCACTGGGCGTCGTCGCGGGCGGTGCCGATCACCGCCATTGAGCCGACCCGCGCCGTGTCCAGCGGCAGCCGGACGCACGGGGACCCGGCCACCACCCACTGGGCATCGCCGCGGGCGGTGCCGATCACCGCCACCGAGCCGACCCGCCCGGTGTCCAGCGGCAGCAGGCGGTCGCGGTTGGCGAGCAGGACCATCCCGTCGGTGGCGATCCTGGTCGCCAGGGCGACGTGCTCGGGCGTGCTGGCCAGGGCCGGCCGCTGGCCCCCGTCCGGGAGCGGGTGCTGGTCGAGCCCGGCGTCGAAGATGGCCCACAGGGTGCGCCGGACGATCTCGTCCAGCCGCTCGGCCGGGATGCGGCCGGAGGTGACGTCCTCGGCGGTCCGTCCCTCGGTCACCCCGAGCCCGGGGATGTCGAGCCCGGCGTTGGCCGCGGCGACCGGGTCGCGGACGGCGTGCATGAAGTCGGGGGCCACGAACCCGTCCCAGCCCCAGTCGCCCTTGAGGGTGGCCAGGATGCCCGGGTGCTGGCAGGCGTAGACGCCGTTGAGGCGGTTGTAGGAGCCCATCACCGACCCGGCGCCGCCGCGCTGGACCACCGCCTTGAAGGGCTGGTAGTAGAGCTCCTGCAGCGCCCGCTCCCCCACCACCGTGTTGACGGCCGGGCTGCGGCCGCTGCTGGTCGCATAGCCGGTGCGCTGGGTCTCGGCGTTGTTGCCGACGAAGTGCTTGACCATCGAGATCACGTGCCGGGCCTGGATGGCGCGGACCTCGGCGACGGCCAGCCGGCCGGTGAGGTACGGGTCCTCCCCCATCGCCTCGGGCAGACGGCCGCCGGCCGGCACCCGGGCGATGTCGACCGCCGGGCCGAGCAGGACATTGGAGCCGGTGTCGCGCGCCTCGGAGGCAACCGCGGTGCCGTAGGCGGCGGCCAGGCCCTCGTCGAAGGTCGCGGCCAGGGCCAGCGAGGCCGGGAACGCGGTCACGTTGTCGGGGCCACGGATGCCGTGGGGCCGTCGGTGTAGCGCAGCGGCGGGATGCCCAGGTGGGCGACCGCCGCGAAGTCGTGGAGGGCGACCGCGACCTTCTCCTCGAAGGTCATGGCCGCACAGCAGCGCTCGGCACGCTCGTTCGCGGGCCGGTCAGGGCGCCGCGCCTCCGCGCCATCTCGGCATCCCTTCTCCCGGATGGGCTTCGGCAGCTTGCTATCCCTTCACCGCGCCGGCGGTCATGCCTTCGACGATCCGCTTGTTGAGGAACAGGAACAGCAGCAGTGGCGGGATGGTGATGAGGAGGATGTCGGCGAACAACAGGTTGTACTGGGTGTTGAACTGGCTCTGGAAGTTGAACACCGTGAGCTGGACGGTGGCGTTCTCATCGCCGGGCAGGAAGTACAGCGGGTTGGCGAAGTCGTTGAAGATGGCCACCGACTGCACGATGATCACCGTCACCATGACCGACCGCAGCAGCGGGAAGATGATCTTGAAGAAGAGGCGGGTCGGGCTGGCCCCGTCGATGATCGCGGCCTCGTCGAGATCCCGGGGAATGGAGGCGATGAACGCCCGGAACAGCAGGACGCAGAACGCCAGCCCAAAGGCGATCTCGACAAAGATGAGCCCGGTCAAGGTCTTGAACAGCCCGAGGCTCTGCAGCACCCACACCGTCGGGACGACCGCGGGTGGAATGATGAGCCCGCACAGCACCAGGAAGTTGACCAGGCCGCTCCAACGGCTCTGTCGGCGCTGCGCCACATAGGCCACCATGGCCGACAGCACGACCAGGACAGCGACGCTGACGACGGTCAGGACAATGCTGTTGATGAAGGCGATGATCAGCATGTAGTCGCGGGCGGCCAGCGCGTCCTTGAGGTTCTGGAGCAGCGCCCAGGTGGTGGGCAGCGAGAACTGGAGCTCTCCGGCTTCGGTCTGGGTCTTGGCCGCCGTGAACAGGATGAAGGCGAAGGGGACGAAGAAGACGACCCCGAACAGCACGATCGCCAGCAGGCCCAGCCACAGGTGCCGTTTGGTGCTCACTGGTCGACCTCCCTGCTCGTCAGGAACCGGAACAGGGGAAAGACGATCGCCGTGACCAGGAGGAACAGCACGACGTTGCCGGCGGTCGACAGCCCGTAGAACCCGGCCTGGTACTGCTTGTAGATGACCGAGGCGATGACGTCGGAGGTGAATCCGGGACCGCCCCGGGTCATCGCCCAGATGAGGTCGAAGGACCGGAGGCCGCCGATCAAGGCCAGGATGATGACGGTCGTGATCGCGGGTCGGGACAGCGGCAGGATGATCTTCCAGAACCGCTGGACCGCCGAGGCGCCGTCGGTCGCGGACGCCTCGAAGTACTCACGGGGGATCGAGACGATCCCGGCGATGAAGATCACCGTGGCCAGCCCCACGCCCTTCCAGACATCGACCAGGGCCACCGACAGCAGCGCGAACTTGGGGTCCACGAGCCAGGCCGGGCCGTTGATGCCGACCAGCGCCAGGGACTTGTTGATGAGGCCGTTCGACGGGTCCATGAGGACGGTGAAGGTGAGACCGACACCGATGGTGCTGACCAGGACCGGGAAGAAGACCACCGAGCGCAGCAGTCCCCTGGCCATGATCTGGGAGGTGAGCAGCAGCGCCAGCAGCATCCCCAGGACCACCTTGAGCCCACAGGTGACGACGGCATAGATCAGGGTGTTCCTCAGGCCGGTGATCAGCGCCGACTCCTGGAAGAAGGCGACGTAGTTGTCCAGGCCGATGAACTCCCAGGTGGAGAGGTCCCAGCGGGTCAGGCTGAAGAAGAACGACGAGAACGTCGGGACGACGAAGAACACGAAGAAGATGACCGCGGCGGGCAGGTAGAACCAGTAGGGGTAGGGGCTCTTCTTCCTCCGGGCCGGCGGTGCCGGCGTTGTGATGGCCGGCCTGCCGCTCGGAGGTGCTTCCACCTCGGTCGACATGGCGAGCTACTCCCAGCCGGGGAGGCCGAGCTGCTGGGCCTGCTTCTTGACGTCCTTGTCGTAGAGCGCGGCCCCGTCCGCGGCCGATCGCAGCCCGGAGCCCACCTCGACGGTGATCTGCTCCAGGGCCGGTCCCTTGATCGGGGACTGGAACTCCAGCGCGGTCGTGACCTTTCCGGCGTCCACGTAGGCCACCAGGTCCTTGACCACCTGTGGAGCATCCGCCGGCAGCTCACAGGCGGTGACCATGTACGGGCCAGATGGCGGGAAGGCCTTGGTCTGCGCCTCGCAGCCCTCCGTGCTGGCCACGAACGCCGCGAACTTCTTGGCCGCCTCGAGCTGGGCGCCCTCGGTCGACTTGGGGATGTAGAGACCGGCCGGCATCCAGATCGTCGCCCCGTTCTTGGCCGCGTCGTCACCGGGCTGCCCGAAGAACCCGATGTCGTTGATGCGCTCGGGGTCGGACGCCGCCAGGTTGCCGACCACGCCGCTGAGAATGGGATAGTGCGCGCCCTTGCCCGCGGCGAGCTCGCTCACGCCCTTCTCGAACTTCATGGACCGGTAGTCCTTGTTCTGGAACCCGGCCTTGTGGACCTCTTCCAGGCGCTGGAATCCCTTGACCGCCGGCTCCTGGGCGTACTTGACCCGACCGGCGGTGTACTTCTGGGCCCAGCCCGGGTCGGCGGCCGCGATGTTGTGGAAGTCGGCCAGGACGAACAGCTGCGAGGTCCAGGTGTCCGCATAGGTCCCGATCACCGGGTCGATGCCGGCCGCCTTGATCTTGGCGTTGTTGGCCATGAAGTCGGCCCAGGTCGTCGGCACCTGAAGACCCAGCTCCTCATACACCTTCCGGTTGTAGAGGATGCCGCCGCCGGTCGAGCTGGTGATCGGCGCGCCGTAGAGCTCGTTGCCCACCGAGACCGTGGGCTTGAAGATGTCCTCGAGCTGGTTCGCCCATGACTCTCCGGTCAGCGGGGTCAGGTTCTGCTGGGGGTTGAGGGCCTGGAACAGCGAGCCCGAGTTGTACAGGAAGACGTCGGTCATCTCGCCCGTGGAGAGCCGCGTCTTGACGACGTTGTCGCCCTCGGCGCCGCCAGGGCGCGTCTGCACCTCGACGGTGATGTCGGGGTTCTTGGCATGGAAGGCGGCCGCAAGACCCTCTGCCGGCTTGACGCTCCCCTCGGCGTTGTCGACGAGGAAGCTGAGCGTGGTCCCGCCGCCCTCGTCGCTGGAGCCCAGGTCCCCGGCGCTGCAGGCGCCGAGGGCCAGGATGCAGGCCACCGTGGCGGCGAGGAGAGGGATCGGCCGCCAGCTCTTGGCGAACCTCATGAGAAGACCTCCTTGGTCGGGCTGAACGGATGCGCGTGGGGCGGCTACGGCGGCAGAAGGTGGTCCAGCCGGGCATGGAGCGCCTTGCGGCCCTTGGACAGGCCCGGCGGCGCATGGGCGAGGGCATCGACCAGCCGCCTCGACGGTGCATCGAGGAACGGCTGGAGCCGGGCCGCGGCCTGCGCCTCGTCGCTGACCACGCCGGTCTCCACGGCGGCAGCGACCACCTGCCGCCAGGTGTCCTCATGGTCGAGGACGTCGCGGACGGTCGCCTGCGCCGGCAGTGGGCGATCGACGGCCGCCGGGTCGGCCGTCTGCCAGGTGTGGGTGCCGTGGCCGACCCGCACCGGCTCCGACCCCCCGGGGACGTGCACGCTGGCCGTGGCGCCGACCGGGACGACGACCCGCAGCCGAAGCTGGCCCTGCGACCGTTGCCAGGAGACCTCGGCGTCGCCGTAGGGCGTGCGATGCCGCGCCGAGGCCGAGGTCAGGGCCCGAGCCGGCACCGGACGGACCAGCAGCTCGCGATAGCCGGGGGCCGCCGGCGCGAGGCCCGCGACCGCGCGATGCAGCCAGTCGGCCACCGCGCCCAGGGCGTAGTGGTTGAACGACGTCATCTGCCCGGGGTTGATGGTGCCGTCGGGCAGGATGGCGTCCCAGCGCTCCCACACCGTGGTCGCCCCCATCGTCACCGCATAGAGCCAGGAGGGGCAGCCCGTCTGGAGCATCAGCCGGTAGGCCACGTCGAGGTGGCCGGAGCCCGCCAGGGCGTCCATGATCAACGGGGTGCCGACGAACCCGGTGCTGATCCGGAAGCCGAATGACCGGACCAGGTCGGCCAGACGGTCCCCGGCATGGTGGCGCTGGTCGCCGGTGGGCAGCAGGGCCCACTCGAGCGCCAGGGCATACACCGTCGGGGCGTCGCTGAGCACCCGCCCGCCGGGCGTCACGAACTCGCGCGCGAAGGCATCGCGCACCTCGCCGGCGAGGCGGGCGTACTTCTCGGCCATGTCGGCGTCGCCGACGGCGGCCGCGGCGAGGCCCACCACCTCGGCCGAGCGCGCCAGGTGGGCCGTGGCCACCACATCCGGGTCGGCCTGCGCCTTGCTCGCGCGCAAAGGCATCGCGCACCTCGCCGGCGAGGCGGGCGTACTTCTCGGCCACGTCGGTGTCGCCGACCACGGCCGCGGCGAGGCCCACGACCTCCGCGGAGCGGGCCAGGTACGCCGTTGCCACCACGTCGGGATCGGCCTGTGCCTCGAACGGGGCATCGTGGGGAGCGGTCGGGTCCAGCCAGTCGCCGAGCTGGAAGCCACCGGTCCAGAGGCGGTCGACGCCGGCGAGGCCGGCGATGTAGTCGACCCAGCCACGCATACTCGGCAGCTGCCGGGCCAGCAGCCCGACGTCGCCGGTACGCTGGTAGAGCACCCATGGCACGAGCGTCGCCGCGTCGCCCCAGGCCGCCGCCGTCGACAGCGGCGACTCGATGACGTCGGGGACGACGAGCGGCACCGACCCGTCCGGCCGCTGCTCGGCGACGAGATCGGCCAGCCAGGACCTCAGGAAGCCGGCGCTGTCGAACAGGAAGCTGGCCGTCGGCGCGAAGACCTGGATGTCACCGGTCCAGCCCAGCCGCTCGTCGCGTTGGGGGCAGTCGGTGGGCACGTCGACGAAGTTGCCCCGCATCCCCCAGACGACGTTCTCGTGGAACCGGTTGAGCTGCGGGTTCGACGAGGCGAACCATCCCGTCCGCCTGAGGTCGGAGCCCACGACCACCGCCTCGACATCCCTGGCGTGCACCTCCGGCAGGCCGCTGATCTCGGCGTACCGGAAGCCGTGGAAGGTGAGGCTCGGCTCGAGCACCTCCAGCGGCCCACCCGCCAGCAGGTAGGAATCGGTGGCCTTCGCGCTCCGGAGCGGCCGGACCCCGAGCTCCCCGTGCTCGAGCACCTCGGCGTGCCGGACCACGACCTCCTGGCCCGGGGCCTGGTCCCGGACCCGGAGCCGCACCCAGCCGACCAGGTTCTGGCCGAAGTCGACCAGGGTGGCGCCGGACGGCGAGGTGAACACGGCGGCCGCGGGCAGGATCTCGGTGACCCGCACCGGCGGGCCGTCGGGGGCGACCAGCCGGGCCAGGTCGCCGTCGACCACCTCGACGGCGTCGCCGCGGCCGCCGGTCACCGGGCGGAGGTCGGTCCGCTGGCCGTCGTAGAGGTCGTCGGCCAGGACGCCGCTCTCGCGGGCCGTCCACGAGGCGTCGGTGCCAAGGACGTGGACGGCGCCGTCGGCGGTCGTCACCTCGAGCTGGGCCAGCAGCGCCAGCCGGTCCCCGTAGTGGCCATGACGGCCGTCCCAGCCCAGCCGTCCTCGATACCAGCCGTTGCCGAGCAGCACCTCGAGCTCGTTGCCGCCCTCGCGGACCAGGTCGGTGACGTCGTAGGTCTGGTACCGCAGCCGGTGCGCGTAGCTGGTCCATCCCGGGGCCAGAACCTGGTCGCCCACCCGACGCCCGTTCAACCTGGCCTCGTACAGGCCATGGGCCGTGGCGTAGAGCCGCGCCATGACGACCCCACCGGGCAGGTCGAGGGCCGACCGCAGCACGGGCGCCGGTGCGCCCAGCCCGCCAAGCACGCGCGGGCTGATGAACCGGGCCGTCCAGTCCTCGGCCCTGAGCAGACCGGCCTCCACGATCGCTGGATCGCTCCAGGCCGACCGCATCCCCGCCCCGCTCACCCGCACCCGCACCCGCGCCGCCTCCCGCGACGTCAGCGGGGCGGCCGGCCAGGGGACCAGCACCTGCTCCCCGCTCGTCACGCGAACGAC
>CALGFH010000376.1 GCA_937881255.1 uncultured Actinomycetes bacterium | reverse complement strand
CCCGCATGCTCGTCCTGCTGACCGGGGACCTGCGGCGGTCCGGGGTCGAGCTGGTCATCGCCCGCGACGTCGGCCAGGTCCGCGACGTCCTGCGCCGGGCCGAGTCCGACGCGCCCCTGCCGCGCGCCTACCCGACCGTGCGGGAGGCGGTCGAGGCCGTCACCGGGCCCGAATCACCCGGGCCAGGGTGAGGCGCGCTCACCCTTCTCTCCCGGATGCTGGACCCGGCATCGGCGCGAGCGTGGAGGGACCATGGCCAAGCAGTTCGAGGGCGAGATCAAGCTCGACATCCGGGACTCGACCCCCGACTGGCCGGCGTTCCTGCCCGACCGGGCTCCCGAGGGAGCGCCCAACGTGCTCGTCGTCCTCTACGACGACACCGGCTGCGCCGCCTGGTCGCCCTATGGCGGCCGGATCGAGATGCCGACCCTGCAGCGGCTGGCCGACAACGGCCTCACCTACGCCCAGTGGCACACCACGGCGCTGTGCTCGCCGACCCGTTCGGTGTTCCTGACCGGCCGCAACCACCACCAGAACGGGTTCGCCTCGATCTCCGAGACCTCGACCGGGTTCCCCGGCTACAACTCCCACATCCCGCGCGAGAACGCCTCGATGGCCACCGTGCTGCGCGATGCCGGCTGGAGCACGTTCTGGGTCGGCAAGAACCACAACATCCCCGTCGACGCCTGGACGATGGGCTCGTCCAAGAAGGACTGGCCGCTCGGCCAGGGCTACGACCGCTTCTACGGGTTCATCGGCGGCGAGACCAACCAGTGGTATCCCGACCTGGCCGAGGACAACCACTACGTCGAGCAGCCGTACGGGCCCGAGGACGGCTACCACCTCTCCAAGGACCTGGCCGACAAGGCCCTGGGGTTCATCCGCGACTCCAAGCAGTCCGAGCCGGGCAAGCCCTGGTACCTGTGGTTCTGCCCGGGTGCCAACCACGCCCCCCACCACGCCCCCAAGGAGTACATCGACAAGTACCGGGGCAAGTTCGACGACGGCTACGAGGCCTACCGCGAGTGGGTGCTGCCCCGGATGATCGAGCGGGGCGTCCTGCCCGAAGGCACCGAGCTGACCCCGATCAACCCGATGGCCCCGGGCACCTTCAGCGAGGGGGACGCGGTCCGGCCCTGGGACTCGCTGTCGGACGACGAGAAGCGGCTGTTCTCGCGCATGGCCGAGGTCTACGCCGCCTTCTCGGAGTACACCGACGCCCAGGTCGGCCGGATCGTCGACTACCTGGAGGAGTCGGGCCAGCTCGAGAACACGATCGTGTTCTACTGCGCCGACAACGGCGCCTCCGGGGAGGGCAGCCCCAACGGCTCAGTCAACGAGGGCAAGTTCTTCAACGGCTGGCCCGACGACATCAACCAGAACCTGGCCATGATCGACCAGCTGGGCAGCCCCGAGACCTACAACCACTACCCGACCGGGTGGGCGGTTGCGTTCTCGACCCCGTACCGGATGTTCAAGCGCTACAGCTACCAGGGGGGCGTCTGCGACCCGCTGGTGATCCACTGGCCGGCCGGCTTCCAGACCAGGGGTGAGGTCCGTCAGCAGTACCACCACTGCACCGACGTCGTCCCGACGATCCTGGACTGCTGCGGCGTCCAGATGCCGGAGGTGGTCGACGGCCACCGGCAGACGCCGCTGCCCGGGGTGTCGATGCGCTACAGCTTCGACGCGGCGGGCGCCCCCACCACCAAGGAGACCCAGTACTACGAGATGCTCGGCACCCGGGGCATCTGGCACAAGGGCTGGAAGGCGGTCGCCGAGCACGGCCCGGTCCCGATCAACCTGGGCCGGTTCGACCAGGACCGCTGGCAGCTGTTCCACACCGACGCCGATCGCAGCGAGGCCCACGACCTCGCCGCCGAGCACCCCGAGAAGCTCCGCGAGCTCACCGACCTGTGGCTCGAGGAGGCGAGGAAGTACGACGTCCTGCCCCTCAACGACCTCGGCATCTTCGAGTTCCGAGCCCTCGAGTACACCGTGGCCGTGCCCGCCAGCGGCCAGTACACCTACTACCCGGGCACCTCGGAGGTCCCGGAGGCGTCGGCCGCCAACACCATCAACGTCTCCCACAAGATCCTGGCCGAGGTCGAGCTCACCGGGGACTCCCAGGGGGTGATCTTCGCCCAGGGCTCGCGCTTCGGCGGCTACTCGCTGTTCGTCAAGGACGGCAGGCTCACCTACGTCTACAACTTCCTCGGCATCCCGCCCGAGCAGCGGCTGGTCGCCGACGCGCCGGCCTCCGGGACCCACATCGTCGGCGTCGAGTTCATCAAGGAGCGCATGGGCGAGCACCACGAGGCCTACGGGCAGCTCAAGCTGCACGTCGACGACCAGGTCGTGGCCGCCGGCGAGTTCCGGACGATCGCGTCGCGCTACAGCCTGTGCGGCGAGGGCCTCTGCATCGGCTACGACGGCGGCGACGCCGTCTCCAGCGAGTACACGCCCAAGTTCGGGTTCACCGGCGGCCGGATCGTCAAGGTCGTGTTCGACGTCGGCGACGACGGCTACGTGGACCTCGAGCGCCACCTCCACGCGGCCATGGCCCGCGACTAGCGGGCGCCGGTGCCGACGGTCGACTGGCTGCGGCACTACCGGCGGGCCTGGCTGCGTGGGGACGTCGTCGCCGCCCTCACCACCTGGGCGCTGGTGGTGCCGCAGGCGATCGCCTACGGCCAGATCGCCGGGCTGCCGCCCCAGGCCGGGCTGTTCGCCGCCTTCGCCGGGCTGCTCGGCTACGGCCTGTTCGGCACCTGCCGCCAGCTGATCGTCAGCCCCACCTCCTCGACGGCGGCCATCTCGGCGGCGATCGTGGCCCCGGTCGCCCTCGCCGACCCGGAGCGCTACGCCGTCGCCTCGGCCGCCCTGGCCCTGCTGGTCGGGGTCGTCCTGATCGGGCTCGGCCTGCTGCGGATGGGCTTCGTGTCGCGCTTCATCGCCGCCGGGGTCCAGGTCGGCTTCATGTTCGGCCTGGGGCTGACCATCATCGTCGGCCAGCTGCCCAAGCTGCTGGGGGTGCCCCCCGGCGACGGCGACTTCTTCGGCCAGGCCGCCGGCCTGCTGGGCCGCCTGGGCGACACCAACCCCTGGACGGCCGCCATCGGGCTGGGCAGCCTGGCCGCCCTGCTCGGCCTGAAGCGGGTCGCGCCCGCCGTGCCCGCCGCCCTGGCCGTGGTCGTGGCCGGGATCGCGCTGGTCGCGCTGGGCGACCTGACCAGCCGGGGGGTCGAGGTCATCGGCTCGGTGGAGGGCGCCTTCCCCGTGCCGGCGATCCCGTGGCTGGGCTGGCACGACCTGCTGGGGCTGCTGCCGGGGGCGGCCGCCGTGGCCATCATCGGCTACGCCGAGAGCGCCACCGTGGCCGAGTCCATGGCCAACGAGCACGGCTACGACGTCGATCCCGACCACGAGCTGCGCGCGGTCGGGATCGCCAACATCCTCTCCGGCCTGTTCCAGGGCTTCATCACCGGCGGCGGGGCCAGCCAGACGGCCGCCAACGACCGCGCCGGGGCCCAGACCCAGCTGGTGTCGCTGCTGGTGGCCGGCCTGACGGTGGTCACCGCCATCGCCCTGCTGCCGCTGTTCCGGGACCTGCCCCAGGCGGCCCTTGGGGCGGTCGTCATCAGCGCCGTGATCGGGTTCCTCAACCTGGCCGCCATGGAGCGGATCCGTCGCCTGCGCCGCGACAGCTTCGTCGTCGCCCTGGTGGCCATGGTCGCCGTGCTCGCCCTTGGCGTGCTCCAGGGGCTGATCGTGGCCGTGGTCGTCTCCGTCGGGGAGTTCCTGATCAAGACCAGCCGCCCCAGCGGCTCGGTGCTGGGGCGCGTGCCCGGCACCACCGCCTACGTCGCCCTCGAGCACGCCCCAGAGGCCCGGACCGAGCCTGGGCTGCTGGTCTACCGGCTGAACGCGCCGCTGCTGTTCGTCAACGCCAAGCGCCTCCGCAACGGCATCCGGGACCAGGTCCGCGACGCCGACCCGCCGGTCAGGGTGGTCCTGCTCGACCTGTCGTTCACCCCCGAGCTCGACATCGAGAGCGTGGACGTGCTCGCCTCGATCCACCACGAGCTGGGCGCCCGTGGGGTGGCGCTGTGGCTGGCCGGGGTCCGCGCCGGCCTGCTCGAGATGCTGGTCCGCAGCGGCCTGGCCGACACCGTCGGCCGCGCCCACCTGTACCGGAGCGTCGAGGACGCGGCCGGTGACGTCTCAGCCTGATGGCCGGTCGGGGGGCTGGCCACGACCGCTCACTCCGGCCGGGGGACCTCGGGCGCGTCCGGGAGCCGCCGGACCTCGATCAGCTCCAGGCCGAGGGCCTGGATCTGGTCCAGCAGCCCGTACAGGGCCGCCTGGTCCTGGACCGGGCCGTGGATCACCGTCTCCACCGGTTCCACCGACGCCCGCATGCCCTCGAAGGCGGCCATCAGCGAGTCGCTCAGGCGTCCCCTGACGCGGATCTCGTAGCTGGCTTCCTCATGAGGCACGCGCACCCTCCTCGACGGGCGGTCCGGCGGCTGTCCCCGATGGTGCCGTCCCCCGGGGTGACCGCACGTCACCCGAACGGGGTGATTCACCCGGCGAGGGTGAGGACGGCTCACCCCGGCGACCGGCATCGTCGGCTCGTCGACAACCGAAGGGGGTGGTCATGGGCGCGGCCATCGGTGACGTCCTCGGCCTGGCCGCCGGGGTCGCGGTCAGCCCCCTGCCGATCGTGGCCATGATCCTGGTCCTGGCCACCCCGCGCGGCCGGGTCAACGGCAGCCTGTTCGGCATCGGCTGGCTGGCCGGCCTGAGCATCCTCGGCACGGTGGTGCTGCTGCTGGCCGGGCCGGCCGACCCGTCGGACGACGGCACCCCGGCGGCCTGGACCGGCTGGCTGAAGCTGCTGCTGGGCGTGCTGGCGCTGCTGCTGGCGGCGCGGCAGTGGCGGGGCCGGCCCGCCGAGGGGGAAGCCCCGGAGCTGCCCAAGTGGATGGCCGGCCTGGACAAGCTCAAGCCCGGCGGGGCACTCGGCCTTGGCGCCCTCCTGTCGGGGATCAACCCCAAGAACGCCGGCCTGACCATCGCCGCCGCGGCCACCATCGCCGGGGCCGGGCTGGCCGGCGGGGAGCAGGCCGTCACCCTGGCCGTGTTCGTGGCGATCGGGTCCGCCGGTGTGCTTGCTCCGCTGATCGTCTATCTTATGGCCGGTGAGCGCGCGGCCCGGACGCTGGACGCCTGGAAGACCTGGTCCGGCGACCACAACGCCGCCATCATGGCCGTGCTGTTCCTGGTCTTCGGCTTCAAGCTCGTCGGTGACGGCATCGCCGTCCTGTTCTGAAGGGAGACACCATGAGCGACCTGCCGATGCCCGACCGCGTGGCCGGTCTCGGGTCCCGGGACGCCATCCGCGGGGTGACCCGGGCCTGGTGGCTGTTCCTGATCCTCGGGATCCTCTGGATCCTGTTCGGCATGTTCGTGCTGTCCTACAACGTGGGCAGCCTGCTTGCCCTGGCCATCTTCGCCGGGGTCACCTTCGTCATGACCGGGATCAACCAGATCCTGACCTCCGGCCGGGCCGAGGGAGGCTGGCGCTGGCTCTACATCATCGGCGGCGCTCTCTCGGTCATCGCCGGGATCATCGCCTTCGTCTGGCCGGGCCGGACGCTGCTGGTGATCTCGGTCGTGCTGGCCTGGTTCCTGGTCTTCAAGGGCATCATCGACATCGTCGCCGCCTTCTCCAACCACGGCCGGCCCTACTGGTGGGTGACGCTGATCCTGGGGATCCTGGAGCTGCTGCTCGGCATCTGGGCCGCCGGCTACCCGGGCCGGTCGCTGATCGTGTTCGTCAACCTGGTCGGCATCTACGCCGTCTTCTACGGCTTCACCGAGCTGTTCGCCGCCTTCGACCTGCGGGGGCTCGGGCGGCGCCTCGACCAGGAGCGGCCGGCCGTCTGATCAGAGCAGCTGGAGCTGGCGGGCCCGCTTGACGGCGTCCCAGCGCCGGTTGGTGTCGAGCTTGCGGTAGATGCTCTTGATGTGGGTCTTGACGGTGTTGAGGGAGACATACAGCTCGTCGGCGATCTCGCCGGCCGACAGCCGGCTGGAGAGGTAGCGCAGCACCACCTGCTCGCGTTCGCTGAGCGGCACCACCAGCGCCGCCGGGGCGGCCGGGCGCCCGCCGGCCCGGCCGGCGGGCTCGGCCGCCCGGAGCCGCTCCAGCAGCACGCCCACCAGCAGGTGGTGGGTGCTGTCCCAGTGGAGGTGGTCGGCGAGCAGCGGCCGCACCGGCGCCCCGCCCTCGACGAACACGCGCCGGTAGCCCTCGGGCGCGGCCAGGTCGAGGGCCCGCCGCAGCCAGCCGACGGCGGCCGTGTGGTCGCCCAGCTCCTGGTCGGCGACCGCCCGCAGCAGGTAGGCCTCGATGACCAGCGGAGGCTCGGGCGCGGGCTCCCCCGGCTCGGCGGCCAGCACCGGGGCCAGGGCACGGACGGCGGCCGCGGGGTCGCCCTGGGCGAGCTGGAGCCGGGCCAGCACCACCGCCTCGACCGGCGGCCGGCGCCGGTCGCCGGGGCCGAGCGTGGCCACCGCCGCCTGCTCGTCGCCGGTCGCGGCCAGCAGCTTGGCCCTGGCCGCCCTGACCGCGGCCGCCAGCAGCCGGGGCGACCGGCCGCTGGTCGCCCGCTCGGCGCCGTCCAGGCGGTCCAGGGCGCGCTCGGCCTCGCCCGCGCCCGACCCGGCGGCCACCCAGGCGCCAAGGACGGCCGTGGCCAGCCGCACCGGCCGGTCGCCGGGGAGGGCGGCCCGGGTCGTGCGGTCGAGGGCGGCCGAGGCGGCGGCCAGGTCGTCGCGGTGGTAGGCGGACAGGGCGGTGGCCAGGTGGGCGCAGGCCAGCTGGGGGCCGGCCGTCCAGCCGGCTCTCCGGGCCTGCTCGGCGGCCAGCCGGGTCAGCTCGTCGGCCCGGCCGAGGCGTCCCCTGAGCGCCTCCAGCAGGGCCAGGTTGGCGGTGGCGGCGACCACGATGACCTGGCGGCCGGTCCGGACCGCGTCGGTCAGGGCCTGGTCCAGGTTGGCCGCGGCCTCCTCCAGCCGGCCGCTCCACAGCTGGGCGGTGCCGAGCAGGGCGTGGGTGAGGGTCCGCTGGTCGTCGCCGGCACCGCTCCCCTCGACGGCCACGGCCTGGTCGGCGGCCAGCAGGGCCCGGGCCGCCGGTCCGGCGTCGGCCACCTCGCCGGCCAGCCGCGCCCGGTACAGCCCGGCCAGGCCCATCGCCGCCCCCAGGCCGCCGGCCGGGCCGGCGAACCGCGGCTCGGCGGCCGCGGCCAGCCCCAGCCAGGCGTCGGCCTCCTCCAGCTCGCCCATGGCCAGCCGGCTGAGGGCGGCGACCACGGCCAGCTCCGGAGAGCTCCGCACCCGCTCGCCGGGCAGCGCCGAGACCAGCTCGCCGAGCACCGCCGCCTGACCGTCGGCCAGCAGTGACGGCCAGGCCCGGATGAGCAGGCCGGCCGCCTGGTCGACGTCCCCGGCGGCCAGGGCGTGGCGGACGGCGGGCACCGGCCGGCCGGCGTCGGCGTGCCAGGTGGCGGCCCGGCGGTGCAGGTCCGGCAGCTCGGCGGCGTGCCCGTAGCGCAGCTCGGCCCGGAGCAGCTCGGCGAACAGCGGGTGGTAGCGGTACCAGGCCCGGGTCGGGCCGCTGGCCGAGGTGAACACGTGCTCGCGCTCCAGCCGGGCCAGGACCCTGGCCCCGTCCGAGCCGCCGGTCAGCGCGTCGGCCAGGTCCCCGCAGAGGCGGTCGGCCACCGACGTCCGGAGCAGGAACGCCCGCAGCTCGGGAGGCTGGACGGCCAGGACCTCCTCGACCAGGTAACCGGCGATGGCGCGGTCGTCACCGGCCAGCTCGGCCACGAACCGGCCCGGCTGGGGATGCTGCTGCAGCGACAGGGCGGCCAGCCGCAGCCCGGCCGCCCAGCCCTCGGTCCGCCGCCACAGCGACTCCAGCTCGGCCCCCGACAGCTCGACCCCGTGGTCGGCCAGCAGCGCCGCCGCCTCCTCCAGCGAGAAGGCCAGGTCGGCCTCGCGGACCTCGGTGAGCTGGCCGGCCACCCGCAGCCGGTGCAGGGCCAGCGGCGGGTCGGCGCGGCTGGACACGACCAGGCGGAG
>CALGFH010000375.1 GCA_937881255.1 uncultured Actinomycetes bacterium | reverse complement strand
GCCTCCCAGTGGTAGATGCGGTTGTCGTGCTTGTCTTCCTTGTCGTCCCGGATGACCGGGGCGCCGGGCTCGAGGCTCTGCTGGGGGGTGATGACCACCGGCAGCGGGTCGTAGTCGACCTCGATCAGCTCGAGGGCGTCGTGGGCGACGTAGGGGTCCTCGGCGATCACGCAGGCGACCTCCTGGCCCTGCATGCGCACCTTGTCGGTGGCCAGCACGGCCTGGGTGTCGCCGGACAGGGTCGGCATCCAGGCCAGGTTGTGCTGGGCCAGGAGCTCGCCGGTGACCACCGCCACCACCCCGTCCAGGGCCTCGGCGGCCGAGGTGTCGATCGAGTTGATGCGGGCGTGGGCCACCGGGCTGCGCAGGATCGACATGTGCAGCATGCCCGGCAGGTTGATGTCGTCGACGTAGTTGCCCTTGCCCTGGAGGAAGCGGTCGTCCTCCTTGCGCTTGACGCTCCTGCCCAGCCAGTGCTCGGCCGTGTGCTCTTCGGTCATCTCGGCCTCCCTAGCTGGCGCCGGTGGCGGCGCTGTCGGACTGGAGCTTCCTGGCCGTCCACTGCACGGCGTTGACGATGTTCTGGTAGCCGGTGCAGCGGCAGAGGTTGCCCGACAGCGCCCAGCGGATCTCCTCCTCGGTGGGGTCGGGGTTCTCCTCCAGCAGGGCCTTGGAGGCCAGCAGCATGCCCGGGGTGCAGAAGCCGCACTGGAGCCCGTGCTCCTCCTTGAACCCCTCCTGGATCGGGTGGAGGGTGCCGGCGGCGGCCAGGCCCTCGACGGTGGTCACCTCGCGGCCCTCGGCCTGGACGGCGAACATGGTGCACGACTTGACCGGCGTCCCGTCCAGCAGCACCGTGCAGGCCCCGCAGCTGGTGGTGTCGCAGCCGACGTGGGTGCCGGTGAGGCGGAGCTTCTCCCGCAGGAGATGCACCAGCAGCAGCCTCGGCTCGACCTCGGCCGAACGCTCCTGCCCGTTCACTGTCACGGTGACCTTCACCGCTCACCCCCGTCTGGTCCGCCTGGCTTGTCGTCGAGCTCGTCCATCACGCCGGCCAGGCTCTCCTCGCCACTGAAGTAGTCGTGACGCTCGGTCGCGTCCAGGGACGCCTCGGTGGTCACCGGCTCGCCCTCGGCCGACCCCTCCCGGGGCGGTCCGCCCTCGGCCCCCGGCGGGCCCTCCAGGGTGACCGTGGCCCCGCAGTTCGGGCACTCGATCGTCCCGGCCGAGGGGGACAGGGCGTGCTGGCCCTCCTCCTGGGGCAGCTCGGCCCCGCAGTTCGGGCACTGCTGGCTCGTCATGCCATCCCCTCCCGCACGGTCCGCAGGCCCCGCTCGGTGAACACCCGCACCACCGTCCGCTTGTAGTCGGCGGTGCCCCTGGTGTCGCTGTACGGCTGGGCGGCCTCGGCGGCCAGCCGGGCCGCCTCGGCGATCACCTCGTCGCTGAGGTCGGACCCGGCCAGGGCCTCCTCGGCCGCGGTCGCTCTGAGGTTGGTCGGGCCGACCGCGGTCAGGGCGATCCCGGCCTTGCCGACCCGGCCGTCGTCCATGGCCAGGTGGACGGCCACCCCGACGGTGGCGAAGTCGCCGACCTTGCGCTCCAGCTTGAGGTAGGTGCCGCCGGCGGCCGGGCCCGGGTCGGGCACGCGGGCCTCGGTGATGATCTCGGTCGGGGCCAGCGAGGTCACGAACGGCCCCTCGAACAGCTCCGGCAGCGGGATCGTGCGGCTGCCGTCCGGGCCCCGGGCGACCACCTCGGCGTCCATGGCCAGCAGGGCCGAGCCCCAGTCGCCCTGGGGGTCGGCGTGGGCCAGGGAGCCGCAGACGGTGCCGAGGTTGCGGATGATCGGGTCGGAGATCAGCGGGGCCGCCGCCCCCAGCGTGCCCCAGCGGCCGCCCAGCAGCTCCGACTTCTCGCAGGTCTTGTGGCGCACCAGGGCGCCGATGCGGAGGCCGCCGTCGCCGGCGGCCAGGGTGTCGAGCCCGGGCAGGCGGTTGATGTCGACCACCGCCCGGGGGGCGGCGAACCGCAGCTTCATGAGCGGGATGAGGCTCTGCCCGCCGGCGAGGACCTTGGCGTCGTCCTCGTACCGACCGAGGGTCTCGAGCGCCTCCTCCAACGTCGCCGGCGCGACGTACTCGAAGCTGGCCGGATACATAGGCGACCGCCTTTCCGTTCTCCGACGCTGGGCTCCAGCTTCGGGATGATATCGGACGGAGTGTCCGCGCTGAACAGGTCCGTTTCTGCTCTCTTCCCATACCGCGCGTACCGGCCGCTCCGGCTCAACCGCTTGCGGATCCTGCCGATGCACCGGTCACGGCCACCGGGCGACCGGCGCCGCCCGGTCCCGCCACAGCGGAATCAGGGCGGCCAGCACCAGCAGGGCGGTGACGGCGAAGGCGGCCGGGTAGCCGGTCCGGGCCGCGACCACCCCGAAGCCGAAGGCGCCGGCGCCGATCCCGGCGTCGTAGGCGAGGTTCCAGATGGCGCTCACCGTCCCGTACCCCGAGGGCGGCACCCGGTTCAGCATCAGGGTCATGCTGGCGTTCTGGGTGACCCCGAAGCCGGACCCGAACAGGGCCATGCCGGCCACCACGGCCACCGGCCGGTCGACCAGCACCAGGGCCAGGATGCCGGCCGCGGTGGCCAGCACCCCGGGGACGAGCAGGGTCGCCGGCCCGTGCCGGTCGCCGTACCGGCCGGCCCACCAGCGGCTGGCCGTTGACGCCACCGCCTGGACGAACAGGCCCAGTGCGGCCAGGTTCCGGGGCCCGCCGGTCACCGCCAGGGGCAGGAAGGTGACCACCACCCCGGCCGCCATGGCCGCGGCCGAGAAGCTGAGCGCCGGCCGGGCGAGGGCCGGGGTGCGGAGACCGGCCAGGATCCCGGCGGGCCGCTCCCGGCCGCGCTCCCGCCCGGGCAGCCCACCGACGACCACCAGCCCGGCCAGCGCGGCCACCGCCCCGGCCACGAACACGGCAGGGTAGCCGGCCCAGTCCACCAGCCAGACCCCCAGCGGCAGGGCCGCCACCCCCGGGACCCCGACCACGATCCCGAACAGCCCCAGCCCTTCGCCGCGGCGCTCGGGTGGGACCAGCGTCGCCACCAGCGCCCCGCCGACCACCACGACGATCGCGAAGCCCAGCCCCCGGACGACGCTGACGAGGAGGATCACGGGCATGGCGGAGGCGGCCGGCAGGGCCAGGGCGGGCGCCCCGAGCAGCACCAGCCCGGCCGCCAGCAGCACCCGGTACCCGAACCTGGCCTCCAGCCGGGGCACGGCCAGCTCCCCGGCCACCGTGGCCGCCATCAGCGCCCCGGTGACCAGCCCGGCCCCGACCCCGCCGGCCCCGACCGACTCGGCGTACAGCGGCACCACCGACAGCAGCAGGTAGAACCCGGCCATGGCCCCGAACGAGGCCACGAACACCAGGACCAGGGGACGGCTGAGGATCGGCGGGATGGCTACGACGCCGCCGCCCGCTGGTCGGTCACCCAGGCGGCCAGGAGGCCGCGGTAGTGGGCCACGAACTGCTCGTGCTCATGGGGCGGGAAGGCGCGCTGGATGCAGGCGACCAGGTGGGCGTCGAACTCGGCGCTCTCGACATACTCGGCCATGCAGTCCTCGGCATGGGCGAGGTGGGTGTCGCAGAACTCGGCGAAGCGGTCGGCCTCGTAGTAGTCGTCGACCAGGCCCCGGTAGGCGGCCAGCTTCTCGGACCATGACCGCGACGGGTCGTCGGCGACCTCGTACCAGCGGCCGATCTCCTGGTCCAGGCGCATCGCCCTCCCCGTCACGGCGCAGTACAGCGACCACTTGGCCAGGGCCGTGATGGCCCACGGGAAGTAGTAGTGGAGCGAGATCAGGGCCATGTCGGGGGTGGCGTTGGCGAAGTCGATCGGGTAGCCCTTGCCGTCGCGGACGATCACCTCGAAGGAGTTGAACTCCCAGCGGAAGAACGCGCCGACGCTGAGGCCGAAGGTGACGATCTCGTTGCCCAGCTCCGGGGTCAGGAACCCGTGGTCGACCTGGTAGCGCAGGTGCAGCGGCTTGGTCGGGTCGTAGTGCATGACCATCGTCTGGGGGCCGATGGCCAGCCCGCGGGTGAAGATGTCGTAGCCCTCGACCCCGGCCTGGACGTGCATCAGCTCCCGGCCGGAGGCGTCATAGGCCGCCTGCAGCTGCTCTGGGTCCCCGATCCGGTAGACGTTGACCCAGCCGCCGCCGTGGAACGGCTTCATGTACATCGGGTAGCCGACCTGCTCCCCCACCGAGGAGAGATCAAAGGCCCGGTTGTAGCGCGAGGCGGTCGGGGCGAAGCGCTCGTTCTCGGGCGGGACCTTGTGGGGCAGCAGCCAGGTCTCGGG
>CALGFH010000374.1 GCA_937881255.1 uncultured Actinomycetes bacterium | reverse complement strand
GTGGTCTTCAGCGTCGACCAGTCCAAGTCCATGCGCGACCAGGCCGTCCCCGGCCACAACCGCTGGCACCCCGACATCCCCCCCGCCGCCTCGGTGCGGCCCGGCAGCGAGTTCCGGGTCGAGTGCCGCGAGTGGACCGACGCCCAGCTCGGCAACAACGACTCGGCCAACGACGTCCGCGACGTCGACCTGACCCACGCCCACATGCTCAGCGGCCCCGTCGAGATCCAGGGCGCCGAACCCGGCGACCTGCTGGTGGTCGACATCCTCGACCTCGGCCCGGTCCCCCAGGAGACGGGGCCGGCCCCCGGCCAGGGCTGGGGCTACACCGGCATCTTCGCCAAGACCAACGCCGGCGGCTTCCTCACCGACTACTACCCCGACGCCTACAAGGCGATCTGGGACTTCCACGGCCAGCAGGCCACCTCCAGGCACCTGCCCGGCATCCGCTACACCGGCATCACCCACCCGGGCCTGTTCGGCACCGCCCCGTCGGCCGAGCTACTGGCCAGCTGGAACCAGCGCGAGCAGGCACTGATCGACACCGACCCCGACCGGGTCCCGCCGCTGGCCCTTCCCCCGCTGGAGGAGAACACGCTAGCGGGCACGCTGACCGGCGACGCGCTCGCCAAGGTGGCCCGCGAGGGCGCCCGCACCGTGCCGGCCCGGGAGAACGGCGGCAACCACGACATCAAGAACTTCACCCGCGGCAGCCGCGTGTTCTACCCGGTCCACGTCCCCGGGGCCAAGCTGTCCGGCGGCGACCTCCACTTCAGCCAAGGGGACGGCGAGGTCACCTTCTGCGGCGCGATCGAGATGGGCGGCTTCATCGACTTCGGCGTCGACCTGATCAAGGGGGGCATGGCCAAGTACGGGGTCAGCACCAACCCGGTGTTCATGCCCGGCAACGTCGAGCCGCGCTACAGCGAGTTCATCTCGTTCGTCGGGGTCTCGGTCGACCACGACACCAACACCAACCACTACATGAACGCCACCCTGGCCTACAAGCGGGCCTGCCTGAACGCCATCGAGTACCTCAAGACCTTCGGCTACTCCGGCGAGCAGGCCTACCTGCTGCTCGGCTCGGCCCCGATCGAGGGCCGGATCAGCGGCATCGTCGACATCCCCAATGCCTGCGCCTCCCTGTACCTGCCGACCGCGATCTTCGACTTCGACATCCGCCCCACCGCCGACGGCCCCAGGACGGCCGACCGGGGGCAGTGCGCGGTGACCTCCTAGCGGCTAGCGGCGCCGCCGGACGCCCGGGACGTTACCCCGGGCGTCTGGCCGCCCCGTGGTGGTCGACGTCGTTGGCTCGGACCCGGGAGGAGAGCGAAGCATCATGGCAGTCGCGGGCGTGCCACGGCGCGCGGCAGACAGCTGGGCCACGATGGCCGAGCGCAACCCAGCAGTGGCGGTGGTGGACACCCTCCTGCGCGGTGTCGGCCAGGTCATGTTCCAGAACAACCCCCTGACCGGCCTGCTGTTTCTCGTCGGCATCTTCGTGAACTCGTTCAAGTTCGGCGGGGCGGGCCTGCTCGGCCTGGCCGCGAGCACCCTGGCCGCTCACCTGCTGGGCGTAGACCGAGCGCTGATCCGGGCCGGCCTGTTCGGGTTCAACGGCATCCTGGTCGGGATCGCCCTGGCCTTCTTCTTCGAGTTCGACGTCCTGCTGGCCATCTACATCGTCCTCGGGGCCGCCGTCTCCACGGTCGTGATGATGGCGCTGATCAACCTGCTCAGCCCCTGGGACATGCCGGCGCTGACCGCCCCGTTCGTGCTCACCACCTGGCTGCTGCTGTTCGCCGTCTACCAGTTCGACTTCCTCCAACCGACCGAGCTGATCGCCCCGCTCACGCCCGAACCGGGGGCCGCCGTCCAGACCGCGCTGCGGGAGCTCGCCACCGGCACCGGTGGCCTGACCATCGTGAACCTGGGTCACGGCCTGTTCCGTGGCGTCGGCGAGGTGATGTTCGAGGACAACCTGCTGACCGGGGTGATCTTCCTGATCGCCATCCTGGTCAACTCGCGGATCTCGGCTCTCTTCGCCGTGCTGGGGTCGGCGGTGGCGCTGCTGACGGCCCTGGCCTTGGGCGCCGACGGCTTCTCCATCTACCACGGGCTGTTTGGCTTCAACGCCGTGCTGTGCGCCATCGCCCTCGGCGGCCTGTTCTACGTGCTCACCTGGAAGTCGGCCATCTACGCGCTGCTGGCCGCGATGTTCAGCGTGATCGCGTTCGGCGGCATCGCAGTGTTGCTCGCCCCGATCGGCATGCCCGCCCTCACCGCCCCCTTCGTGCTAACCACCTGGCTGTTCCTATGGCCCAAGGCGGGCTTCCGGGCGCTCGAGCCGGTGGCGCTGGCCGATGTCACAACCGCTGAGAACATCCGGGCAACCTATCGGGACCGGGTGGCAGGCCCCAGCGCCACCACCGAGCCCGGCGAAGCTTGAGGCGCCCCGACCCACCTGGGGCGGCGTGCGCCGGGGTGGCGTGGTTGCCTTGCGCCCAGCCCGGCCGCCTAGCCAACAACTGTCGCCGGTCGCGAACTCGCTTCGCTACTGAATTCGTGCTCGGCTGGACCGGGTCGTCAATTGCCTAGCTTGCTTGATCATCCAGGCGATCCGACGGGTCACCGTGTCGGCATCCCGCCGGGACGCTACGCGCTGTCGGCCGGGACCGGCCCGCCAGCGGGACCGCGGACCCCGGGCCGACAGCGCGCCGGCGACGGTGGATTGCTCAGCAACTCGACTTGTAGAGGAACGGCTTGACGTCCGGGTCGTTCATGTTCTCCTTGGTGACCACGACGAAGCCGGTGCCGATCTTCTTCTGGACCGGCTCGCCCTTGAGGGCGGCGATCGCCTGCTCGACGCCGGCCTTGCCGATGTCGGCCGGCTTCTGGGCGATCAGGGCCTGGACGATGCCCTGCTCCAGGTCCTCGACCTGCTTGGGGCCGGCGTCGAAGCCGACGATCTTGACCTTCTCGGCGGCGCCGGCGCTGCGCAGCCCGGTCGCGGCCCCCTCGGCCGAGAACAGGTTGGTCCCGAAGATGCCGACCAGGTCGGGGTGGGCGGCCAGGGCGGCGGTCGTCTTGGCGGCGGCGGTCTCGGGCTTGTCGTTGGAGTACTCCTGCCCGATGTACTTGAGGCCGGGTGTCTTCTTGATCTCCTCCTCGAAGCCCTTGGCCCGGGCGTCGGTGGTGGAGATGCCGGGCTTGACGTTGATGACCAGCACCGATCCCTTGCCGCCGGTCAGCTCGGCCAGGCTCCGGGCCGCCTCGCGGCCGCCCTCCTCGTTGTCGGAGGCGATCTCCGACTCGGCCAGCTCGGCGCCGTTCTCGGTGGTGGTGTCGACGAACACCAGCTTGATCCCGGCCGCCTTGGCCTGGGTGAGCGGCGGGATCATGGCCTGGGTGTCGGTCGGGGCGACCAGGATGGCGTCGGGCTTCTTGGCCACCACGGCGTTGACCACCGGGGTCTGCAGCGAGGCGTCGAACTCGTCCGGGGCGGTGACCTCGAGGGTCGCGCCGGCGGCGGCGGCCGCCTCCTGGGCCCCGCACTGCATGGTGACGTAGAACTGGTCGCCCTTGACCCCCTGGATCAGGGTCAGCGAGTACTGCTGCTCGGCGCCGCCGCCGGCGCCTCCTCCTCCCTCGTCGTCCCCACCGCAGGCCGCGAGCAGGAGCGCGAGCGCGACCGTTCCGACGAGCCAGCGTCTGCGCATGGTCCCTACCTCCTCTCGCCGCGCTCCTGGGCGCGGCGCTTGAGCTGGTCGATGTAGACGGCGATGATCAGGACGGCCCCGACCGCGACCTGCTGCCAGAACGGCTGCACCCCGAGGATCACGAACCCGTTCTGGAGGATGGCCGGGATGAACACCCCCACGACCGTGCCCAGCACCGTCCCGATGCCGCCGAACAGGCTGGTGCCGCCGAGGACGACGGCGGCGATCGCGGCCAGGTTGTCGGTCGAGTGTCCGCCGATGGTGGTGGTCGCGAAGCGGGCCAGCGACACCATCCCGGCCATGCCGGCCAGGAACCCCGACAGCGCATACACCTTGATCAGGTGCCGGTCGACGTTGATGCCGGCCCGCCGGGCCGCCTCGGCGTTGGAGCCGATCGCGTAGGTGTAGCGCCCGAAGCGGGTCATGGACAGGGTGACGGCGCCGACGGCGGTCACCGCAGCAGCGATGATGACGACGTAGGGGACGCCGGCAAGCTGCCCGATCCCGATGGTGGTGGTCAGCTGGAGGGGGACGCCGCGCACGTCGATCCCGCCGGTGATCAGCAGGGCCGACCCGAGCGCCATCCCGAGGGTGCCCAGGGTGACGATCAGCGGCGGCACCCTGGCCTTGGTGACGAGCACGCCGTTGACCACGCCCCAGGCCGTGCCGGCAACGAGCCCGGCGACCAGCCCGGCCGCGATCGCGCCCCAGCCCCCGCCGCCGATGGCCAGCATCACCTTGGCCGCGATCACCCCGGAGAAGACCAGCACCGACCCGACCGAGAGGTCGATCCCGGCGGTGATGATCACGAAGGTCATGCCGACGGCGATGATCAGCAGCCCCGAGGCGTCGGCGGCGATGTTGCGGAAGTTGAACACCGTGGCGAACTGCTGGAAGCGCAGGGCGGCGAAGCCGGCCACGATGCCGAGCAGGATCAGGAAGGTCCAGGTGGTGGTCTCGGTCAGCCGGCGGCGCAGCGCCGCCCGGACCCCGGACGGCTCCGACGCCTCGGCCGGCTCCTCGTCGGCCGCGGTCACCTCGGTGAGGTCGCTCACGCCACCTCCTCGTCGCCCAGGGCACCGGTCATGGCGGCGATGACCTGCTCCATGGTGGTGTCGGCGGCCTGGTAGCGAGCCACCCGGACCCCGAGCCGGAGCACCTCGATCCGGTCGGCCAGCTCCATCACCTCCGGCATGTTGTGGCTGATGAGCACGACGGCGATGCCCGAGTCGCGCACCCGCCGGATCAGGTCGCGCACATGCGCCGACTGGACCACGCCGAGGGCGGCGGTAGGCTCATCCATGAACACGACCTTGCTGACCCAGGTGGCGGCCCGGCTGACGGCGACGCTCTGGCGCTGCCCACCCGACAGGTTGGCCACCATGGCCCCGGTGTCCTGGAGCCCGATGCCGAGGTCGGCGAAGGCCTTGTTGGTCCGGCGGCGCATGGCCGCCTTGTCCAGGAACCCGAGCTTGCCGAGCAGCCCGGGGCGGACCAGCTCGCGGCCGAGGAACAGGTTGGCCGCCGGGTCGAGCTCGGGGGCGAGGGCCAGGTCCTGGTAGACAGTCTCGATGCCGAGCTCGCGGGCCGCGACCGGGTTCGGGACGGCGACCTGGCGACCCTCGAACCGGATCTCGCCCCCGTCGGGGGCGAGGGTGCCCGACAGGATCTTGACCAGCGTGCTCTTGCCGGCGCCGTTGTCGCCGACCAGGGCCGCCACCTCACCCGGGTGGACGGCGAAGTCGGCGCCCCGCAGCGCCCGGACGCCGGCGAAGCTCTTGGTGATGCCGCTCGCCTCCAGCAGGGGTTCGCTCACCGCAGGCTCCTCTCTGGTGCCGCAGGGGCCGGCCCCGGCAGCTCGTCGATCCCTCCGTAGCGGCCGGCGGCGACGCCGGCCAGCAACGCGGCCCCGCGGGCGCCGGCCTGGGTGACCTGCGGCCAGTCGAAGGGGCCGAGCAGCGCCCGCTTCACAGAGCGGGCGGCCGGGTTCTTCGCCCAGCCGCCGGCCAGCACCAGTCGCCGGCTCGGCCCGGCGACCGACTCGATGTGGGCGCGCAACTCGGCCGCCCGCCCGGCCACCGCCTCCAGCGCCGCCCGCCACACCAGCGCCGGGCTGGGGTCGGCGCCGATCCCCTCGAGCGCCACCCGGTCGCCGAACATGTCCCGCACGGCCAGGCCGCCGCTGCCGGGCGGGACGTCCGCCGCGGCCCGGTCGAGCTCGTCGCGGGCCTGGTCGTCGCCGACCCCGAGCAGGTCGAGGAACCGCTGTAGGGCGAGTCCGGCCCGGGAGGACCCGAGCAGGGCCTGGCGGCCGGGCAGGACGTGCCAGCCGACGGTGATGTGGGCGGCGACCAGCCGGCGGACGTCGTCGGCTGCGACCGGAGGTTGGACCGCCCGGATGAGCGCCTCGGCGGTGCCGCAGGAGTCGAACAGGTCGCCCGGGCGGGTGGCGCCGGCCCCGACCGAGGCGCTGAGGTGGTCGTGGCCGGCCACGGTGAGGGTCGCCCCGGCCAGGCGGGAGAGCTGCCCGCGGCCGGCCCGGCCGGCCGGGCTGCCCGCCTGGACCAGGTCGGCCAGCAGCCCCGGCGGCGCCTCGGCCCACGCCCGGGCCTCCTCCCACCAGGCCCGCCGTTCCAGGTCGAGCAGGCCGGTCCGGGAGGCGAGCGACAGCTCGGCCACCTGCTCGCCGCCCAGGCCGTTGACCACCCATTCGGCCACCGCGAGCCAGCGGACGGCGGCGGCGACCTCCGGGTGGTGGGCCCGGAGCCAGGCGTACTTGGCGATCGACCACAGCGGACGGACCGGCAGCCCGGTACGGGCCGGGAACCGCTCGGCCCCCAGGTCGGCGGCGAGCCGGGCCGCCTCGGCCTCGCCCCGGGCGTCGTGCCAGGCGATCGCCGGGGCCAGCGGTCGGCCGCGGCCGTCCAGCAGCACGCCCGTCTCGGCCATGCTGGTCACCCCGACGCCGGCCACCGGGCCGCCGGGGGCGTGCTCCAGGGCGGTCGCGGTCGCGGCCAGCGCCGCCTCCAGCAGCCGCTCGGGGGCCAGCTCGGCCCCGGTCGGCACGACCGTCCAGGGCGTGCGGGTCGCGCCATGGGCCACCTCGGTCCCGTCGGCGGCCCGGACCACCGCCGCCTTGCACAGGGTGGTGCCGACGTCGATGCCGACCAGCAGCTCCTCGCCGCTCACCGGGCGCCGCCGGCGTCCGGGTCGGGGGGGAGGCAGCGGACCGCCTCGAGCCGGCCGCGCACCGCACCCGGTCCGGCGGCGAAAGGGACCAGCACCGTGTCGCCGCGGCCCAACCCCAGGGAGCCGCCGCCCGTCTCCAGCCGGCCCGATCCCTCGGTGACGACCAGGATCGAGAAGGCGGGCTCCAGGGACACGGCCTGGTCCGGTCGCAACCGCTCGGCCCGGAAGAACGGGTCGGCCTCGGCCGGGAACAGCCGCTCGGCCCCCGGGCGCACCGGCCCCCGCCCGCCGCGCAGCCGGTCCAGCCGGGCCGGGCTCCAGCCGGCGCGGTCGACGCAGCCCAGGGCGAGGTCGAAGCCGAGCCCGAGGTGGCCCTCGGCCCGGCCGTCGATGGCGAAGCCCTCCCACTCCAGCAGCACCGAGAAGTCGGTCGGCTCCTGGAGCTCGACCAGCAGGACACCCTGGCCGATGGCGTGCGGCATCCCGGCGGGGACGAGCACGGTGTCGCCGGCGGCCACCGGGACGGCGTTGAGGGCGGCCAGCATCGCCTCGACGCGCTGGGCCTCGACCAGCCCGGCCAGCCGACCGGGGTCCATGTCCTCGCGGAAGCCCAGGTGCACGACCGGGTCGGGGCCGTCGCCGCCGACGATCACCCAGGCCTCGGTCTTGCCCCACGGGCAGCCGAGGTGGCGGCGGGCGAAGTCGCGGTCCGGGTGGCAGTGGACGGGCAGGCGCTCGCCGGCGTGCAGCAGCTTGACCAGCAGCGCCGGGTCGTCGCCGTAGGCCTCGGCGTGGCGCGGCCCCAGGAAGCCCTCCGGGTCGGAGCGGATCGCCTCGCGCAGCGTCCGGCCGTCCTCCAGCCGGGTCAGGCCGTCGCCGGCCGACCCGAAGGCGGACGTGGTCGAGCCGACCCAGTCCTCGGGGGAGAACGCCCCGCCGGCACCGTGCGCGCCGCCGCGCAGCTCGTCGATGGCCGACCCGCCCCGGTAGAAGCGGGGGAACCGGTTGGCGGCCAACGCGATCGGCTTCACGGCGCGATCAGGCCGGTCTGGAACGCCGAGGAACTACCCTGCAGGAGGGCCAGCTGGATCGGCATATCCGCAGCAGTTTCCCACCAATTCGGTGGAAACAAAAGAAACCCGACGATCCCGGAGGCAGGAGGGGTCACGGGGTCCGGAGGCTGGCGGTCGCGTTGGCTCACCCCGACACGCACTCGGCGCGGCCCTGTTCGGCTGGTTGCAGGCCTTCATCGCCCCTCTGCCCTGCCCCTATCGGCTCACATTGACATAGTTCTACTCATCAAGTAACTTAACCACTAAGTGAGTTTTGAAGAAGGATGGTAGAAGACCATGGCCCGACAGGCGGATGGGGCAGAGCTGGCCGCCAAGATCAACGGGTCGCTGGGCCGGCGGCACAGCACCGCGACCGTGCTGTTTCACCACGCCCTGGCTGAGCGGCTCGGGTTGGGCCCGACCGACCACAAGTGCCTGGACCTGCTGTATGAGCGGGCCCCCATGACGGCCAGCGAGCTGGCCGCCATCACCGGCCTGACCAGCGGGGCCATCACCGGGGTGGTGGCCCGGCTGGAACGGTCGGGCCGGCTGGGCCGCGAGCCCCATCCCCACGACCGCCGCAAGCAGGTGCTGCGCCCCACCCCCGCGGCCGTCCGCGAGGTCCACCGGCTGTTCGAGGGCCTGCCCGAGGCGGGTGGGCTGCTGGAGGGGTTCGACGCCCACCAGCTAGCCGCGATCGCCGAGTTCCTGTCCCGGGCCACCGACTTGGCCTACCAGCGCGGGGCCCTGCTGCGAGCCCAGGTGCTGGCGGCCGGTGGCCGCCAGCCCAGCTCCCTGTCGGCGACTCCGGAGGCGTCCTGATGACCGACGACCAAGAGCTCCGTGACCTGTTCGACCGGATGTGCCAGGCCTGGACGGCCGGTGACGCCCAAGCCTACGGTCGCTGTTTCACCGACGACTGCGACTATGTCTCCTTCGATGGCTACCGGGAACAGGGCCGGGAGGCGATGGTCTCCTCCCACGACAAGCTCTTTCGGGGGGTGCTGTTCGGCTCGGCGCTGGTCGGTGAGGTGGAATCGATCCGGCACCTGGGCGAGGGGGTGGCGGTGGTCCATGCCACCGGGTCGGTGCTGGTCGCTTGGCGCAGGAAGCTGCCCAAGCGGCGGCTGACCCGCAACACGATCGTCGCGGTCCGCGGCCCCGACGGCTGGCGTTGTGCCGCTATCCACAACGGCCGGGTCCGCCCGGTCGGGGTTCCCAGCCCCGACTCGGTCCCGGCCAGGGTGGCCCGCGCCCTGGTCCGAGGCTCCCGAGCCCTCCACCTCGGCCACGCCCCGGCGGCCCAGGCCGCCGGGCACCGGTAGCGGTCAGGTCCTCGAAATGGGAGGAGCAGCACTGTGACGGCCAGTGATCCGCCAACAGCGGCCCACGGCAACGGCCAGTACGCCAAGGTCAACGGCATCAACCTCTACTTCGAGACCCACGGGGCCGGGCGGCCGCTGCTGTTGCTGCACGGCGGGCTCGGGTCGGGCGAGATGTTCGGGCCGACCCTTGACAGGCTGGCCGAACGCCACCAGGTCATCGTCGTCGACCTCCAAGGCCACGGCCGCACCGCCGACATCGACCGG
>CALGFH010000373.1 GCA_937881255.1 uncultured Actinomycetes bacterium | reverse complement strand
CTCGAACCGCTCGGCCAGCCGGTCGTGGTCGTCCATCGTCACATCGCTCCGCCGCCGTCCGTCATCAATAGTGACGGGCCCGGCCCGGCCGATGTGACAACCAGGAGGAGCCATGGCGCCAATCGAGTCCACCATCGAGATCGCCCGCCCGCCGGACGAGGTCTTCGCCTACCTCGCTGACCCGACGCGGTTCGCCGAATGGCAGCACGACGTCGTGCGCGTGGACCTGGAGGGCGGCCGCCCGCCCGGCCTCGGGGCGAGGTTCACCACCACCCGGCGGATCGGCGGCGTCGAGCGGAGCATGACCCAGGAGGTCACCGAGCTGCGTCCCCCGAGGAGCTGGGCCGTCCACGGGGTCGACGGGCCGATCCGGCCCAGCGCCAACGTCACCGTCGAGCCGCTCGACGGTGGAGCCCGGTCGCGAGTCAGGTTCGCCCTCGACTTCGAGGGCCACGGGATCGGCCGGCCGCTCCTGCCGGCCGTCCGACGCCAGGCGCAGCGGGCCGCGCCGGTGAGCTACCGGAACCTCAAGGAGCGGCTCGAGCGTGGCGCCTGATCACGGGGTGATGACCCGGCCCAGGTCGGGCGGGGGCGGGAGCCGGGCCTGAGCGGCCTCCAGGGCCTCGACGGTGGCCAGGGCGGCAGCGGGCAGCGGGGTCGAGCGCCGGGCGGTCAGGTCGACGTGGAGGGCCAGCTCCTCGTGGGTGGCGGCCAGCACGCCCCGGTCGAGGTTCTCCATCGCCAGCAGATAGTGCAGCTTCTTGGCCGAGTGCCCGACCAGCCGGGCCAGGATCCGGTACCGCTCCCCCTCGGACAGCTCGGCGTGGTAGCGGGTGTGCTCCTCCACCACCATCAGGGTCGCCCCCGTCCGGGCGGTGTACTGCTCCGGTCCCAGCCCCAGATGGGCGAACAGCCCGTCGGTGGAGGCGTCGAACGCCGCCCGGTAGTGGACCACGTTCATGTGCCCGTTGTAGTCGATCGTCTCCGGCCCGACCCGGCCGACGGCCACCTCCAGCCAGCCGTCCATCGGGCCCACCTCAGGCGAGCAGCCGGTCGGCCAGCTCGTCCAGGTCGGCCACGACCAGCTCGGGCGGTTCGGCCAGCGGGTCCAGGATCTTGCCGGGGCGGGCGACGAAGGCGGCCCGGCAGCCGGCCGCCAGCGCCCCGGCGACGTCCCAGGCGTGGGCGGCGACCAGCAGCACGCCCGCCGGGTCGGTCCCCAGGCGCTCGGCGGCCATCCGGTAGGGCTCGGGCGCCGGCTTGAGCCGGCGCACCGCGTCCGCCGACAGCACCGCCTCGAACAGGTCGATGATGCCGGCGTGCCCGAGCTGGGCCCTGGCCACCTTCTCGGTCGAGTTGGTCAGGGCGGCCAGGCGCAGCCCGCCCTCCCCCATCCGCCGCAGCGCCCCCGGCACCTCCGGGTGGGCGGGCAGGCGGGTCATGCCGCCGACGACCGCCTCCCGGTCCTCGTCGGACAGCTCGACCCCGAGCCGGGCCGCGGTCATCTCCAGGGCGGCCCGCCCGACCGCCCCGAAGTCGGTGTAGCGGTCGGTGATGGTGGCCACCATGGCCGACTGGAGCAGCTGCCCGAACCAGGCCACCCGCACCCCGCGGTCCCCCAGCACCCGCTCGAACTCGTCATCGAGCGCGGCCAGGTCGAGCAGCGTCTCGTTCACGTCGAACACGCACACCGGCCCCATGGCGGCCTCCTCGGTCGCGACCCTCGCCGGCAGCAGACCAGGTCCACCGCCCGACGGCAACCCGCCACCGGGTGCCACACTGTCGGGCATGGACGACCAGGGCGACCACCCCTTCTGCTACCTGACCACCATCGGGCGGGTGTCGGGCCGGCCGCACACGATCGAGATCTGGTTCGCGCTCCAGGACCGGACCCTGTACCTGCTGTCGGGCGGGACCGACCGGTCCGACTGGGTGCGGAACCTCATCCGCCATCCCGAGGTCACGGTCCGCCTCGGCCGCCGCGACGCCCCCCAGCTGCCCGGTCGTGCCCGCCCGGTCGACCCGGGGTCGGACGAGGACGAGCTGGCCCGCCGCCTGGTCACCGGCAAGTACCAGCCGACCTACAGCGGCGACCTCTCGAGCTGGCGCGACTCGTCCCTCCCGGTCGCGGTCGACCTGTCCCCGCCGACGGGGTGACCGGCTAGCGGCGGGCGAGCAGCTCGCGGGCGACGTCGGCGAGCTTTCGCTCGGAGGAGCGGGCGCGGTGGCGCAGCAGCTCGAAGGCGTGCTCGGCGTCGACGCCCTGGCGTTCCATGAGGACGCCCTTGGCCTGCTCGATCAGGACCCGGGAGTTGAGGGCGGCTTGGAGCTGGACGGTCAGCTCGGTCTTGTGGCGGGCGTCGGTGATGGAGCCGATCAGGCGGCCGAGCATGCCCGCGAAGGCACGGACGGCCCCGGCGTCGGCCTCGGTCCAGTCGCGGGGCACGGTGGTGAGGGCGTTGCAGGTCCCGATGGGGTGGTCGTCCAGCAGGACCGGGGCGGACAGGACGCCGCGGATCTGGTTGGTGCGGGCCGCCGGGGCGAGCCGCGGCCAGCGGGGGTCGGCTCGGAGGTCGGCGGTCCGGACGATCCGCCCGGCGGTGAACGCGTCGACGCAGGGGCCTTCCCCGAGGTCGCGCTCGGCCTGCTCGAACGCCCGCTCGGCCTCGTTGGTGGCGGTCACCCAGCCGAGCGCTCCCTGCTCGTCGGCCAGCATCAGCCCGACCCCGTCGGCGCGGAGCAGCGGGATGGCGGCCGCGATGACCTCGTGCAGGGCCTCGGCCAGGCTGTCCCAGTCGGGCACCGGGGACCGGTCCGGGGGCGGAGGGCCGGCGCCGGGCTCGACCTCCCGCAGCACCCAGCGAAGCTCGCCGGACGTCCCGTCCTCGCCGTCCGAGAGCGCCTCGACGGCGACGGCCACCGGTCGTGGCCGGCCCTGGCGGGGCTGGATCCGCAGCTCCCAGGTGTGGGCGCCATGGCCGTCGAGCCGGCGCAGGTGGTCGCGGAGGCCGGCCCGGTCGCCGTCGCCGACGAAGGTGGCCAGCGGCTGGCCGAGCAGCGACCCCGGGTCGGCGCCGAGCAGGCCGGCCGCGCGCCGGTTGGCGTCGGTGACGACCCCGGAGCGGTCGGTGATCAGGTAGGCGACCGGCGCCTCCTCGAACAGCGAGCGGTACCGGTCGAGGCGGCGCCGGAGCTGCCCGTCATCCCCGGGCAGCTCCCCGTTCTGGGTGCCGGAGCGCATGCGCTTGAGGTACCCACCGCTGCTCGCGCGCAATCGGGCGGCGGGAGGCTAGGCTACCGGCCATGACGGGGATCGAGAACTGGACGGTCGAGCAGGCCAACATGGCCCTGCCGCGGGTCGGGGCCGCCCTGACCCGGATCCGCGAGCTGGTCGCCGAGGCCAGGCAGGAGCGGGAGGAGACGGCCGGGCTGCTGGAGGGCAACGGGCATCCCGCCAAGCCGCGGGGCACCCGGGAGCTGCGGGCCGCGGTCGAGGCGCTGACCGGGGAGGGCATCATCCTGCGCGACCTGGACGCCGGGCTGGTCGACTTCCCGGCCCGGCTGGAGGACGGGCGCCAGTACCTGTTGTGCTGGGTGCTGGGCGAGCCGGCGGTCGAGTGGTGGCACTGGCCGGACACCGGGTTCGCCGGGCGGCGGCCGCTGTCCGACCCGCCGGCCTAGCGGCGCCGTTCCCGGCCGGCCAGGCGGGCCCGCAGGACCCGCTGCGGGGTGGCGGCCCGGCGGAGCCGTCCGCCGGCGTAGGCGGCGCCGCCCCGGAACAGGCGGGCGTGCACGGCCAGCCAGGAGCTGGCGCCGCGCTCCAGCAGCCAGACCGGCGCCAGCAGGCTGCTGGAGGCCGGGAACACGGCCCGGCCGCCGGCCCGGCGGCGGCCGGTCTCGGCGGCGGCCACGGCCAGGCCGGCCGCGGCGGCCAGCGGCCACCAGCGGCGCCGGGCGGCCAGGGCGGCCGCCCCGGGGAGCAGGGCCAGGCTGGCGGCCAGCCGGGCCGGGCGGGCGAGCTCGTCGTAGGCCTGGCGGACCCGCTGGCCGAGGAAGTGGCCGGTGTCCGGGGGCAGGCGGCGGACGTACAGGTCCAGGGGGGTGAGGACGGTCCCGCCGGCCGCCCGGACGGTGCGCAGCAGCTCCAGGTTCTCGAACAGCACGTCGCCGTCGTAGCCGCCGGCGCCCAGCACCAGCGACCGGCGCACCCCCAGGGTGCCGGGGAAGTCGCCGCCGGCGACCCGGTTGAGCAGCGTCCGGGCGGTGTCGAGGCGGGCGTGCCAGGGCAGCGGGGCGAAGTAGTTCTGGGGGCGGACCAGGTCGGCCTCCTCGAGCAGGCCGACCAGCCGCCGCAGGGCCGCCGGGTCGTAGCGGACGTCGTCGTCGGCCAGCACGACCGCCTCGTGGCCGGCCGCGGCCAGCCCGGTCAGGACCCCGTTGACCTTGCCGTTGCGGAAGGCCAGGCCCGGGTCGGGCCGCAGGTGGGCAACCCGGTCCCCGAAGGCGTCGTGGTGGGCCCGCCAGACCGGGCCGGGCGACCCGTCGACCACCACCACTTCGGCCAGCCCGGCCAGCTCGCCCAGGTAGGCGGCGAGCTCGGGCCCGGCCGGGTCGCGGTCCCGCCGCAGCGGGACCACGTAGCTGGCCTCGAGCTCGGGCACGTGGCCGCCGGTCAGGCGACGGCGGCCACGCCGAGGGCCTCGACCGGCCGGAGCAGGGCGGTCCGGCCGGCCGTCCAGGCGGCCAGCAGGTTGCCGGAGAAGTTGCCCTCGACGGCCATGATGGCCCTGGCCCCGAGCAGGATGTCGGCGGCCATGCGCGGGTCCTGGGCGGCCAGGCTGGCCGCCAGCTGGTTGGCCGCGACCTGCTCGTGGTGAGCGTCGGCGACCACGTGGACCTCGTAGAAGTGCCGGGCCACGGGGCCGTAGCCGAGGCGGCGCATGGCCAGGCTGTAGCGGCCCATCGGCTCCACCGAGGTCATCTCGAACACCGCCAGGTGCCCGACCAGGGCGCCCCGCCAGCGCCGGTGCAG
>CALGFH010000372.1 GCA_937881255.1 uncultured Actinomycetes bacterium | reverse complement strand
GGTGATTTGCTGGCAATCTGCTGACAGCCAGGCCTTGCAAGGAAGCTCAGGAACCCGTTTGTGCTGGTGGGCGTGACAGGTTTCGAACCTGTGGCCTCTGCCGTGTGAAGGCAGCGCTCTCCCGCTGAGCTACACGCCCGTGGTGGGGGCGAGTCTACGGTTCGATGGTGGGGGTCGCAACGGGCGGAACTGGGTCGTTGGGGGTGGGCAGTTCTGCGGATGCGTAGGCGGCGGTGAGTTCCTAGGCTGCCCGGGGGCTGCGTGGGTGGCCTGAAGGGGGTTGGGGTGGCGACGCCGGGGCAGTCGAGGGTGCATGGGCATCGGATTGTCAGCCTGCGTGGGGTGCTGGAGCAGCTCGACGGGGACGTGCGGGCGGGGCGGGCGAACGGGCTGCGGGGCATTCCGACCGGGTTCAGTCCGCTCGACTCGTACCTGCATGGCGGGCTTCGGGTGGGTGAGCTGTTCCTGCTGGGTGGGGCGCAGGGGGTCGGCAAGAGCACCTGGGCGTTGCAGCTGGCGCGGCATGTGGCGGCCGGGGGGCATGGGCGGGTGCTGTACGTGTGCTACGAGCACTCCGAGGAGTTCCTGCTCGAGCGGCTGATCGCGATGGAGAGCGCGATGGCCGGCATGGAGGAGCCCATCGGCGTCGGCGACCTGCGGAACCTGCTCGCGACCGGCGCCGGGGCTGGGGACGGGGGGGGCGGGATCGGGGATCTGCTGGCCAAGCTGGGGCAGGCCCAGCCGATCCTGGCCCGGCTGGCCGAGTACGAGGAGCGGCTGTTCCTGGTCAAGGCGGGGGCGATGACCACGGTGGAGGCGATCGGGAGCCTGGCCAGGGCCTGTCCCGGGTCGGGGCCGCTGGTGGTGATCGTCGACTACCTGCAGAAGGTGGCCGTCTACCCCGACCCGCTGGGCGAGGAGGAGCAGGTCCGGCGGAGCGTCGAGGGGCTCAAGGAGCTGGCGATGAGCCAGTCGGTGGCGGTGCTGGCGGTGGTCGCCGCCGACGCCGAGGGCGTGAAGGCGCAGCGGATGCGGATCCACCACATGCGGGGCGACACCGCGCTGGCCTATGAGGCGGACGTGGTGCTGATCCTCAACGACAAACACCGGGCGGTGGCCCGCCATCATGTCGTCTATCAGCCCAATGTGGCCGAGGGCTTCCACAACTGGGTGGTGTTCTCGCTCGAGAAGAACCGCGGCGGCGTCGACGGGGTCGACTTCGAGCTCCGCAAACGGTTCGCGCACGCCTGCTTCGACCCGGCCGGTGGATTCCTCAGCGAGCAGCTGGTGGACGGCCGGCTGTACCTGACCTGAGCATCATGCGGGCCACGGTCGCGGGGCAGGCGCCGGCCCGGGAGGCCGCGGCCGAAGCGACCAGCCGGCGACCCTGGCTGACCCTGCCGCGACTGTGGCTGGTGGTGGTGCTCGGGGCCATCGGGGTCATGGAGCTGGCCCAGGTGCCGAGCGCGGTCGACCTCGCCTACCACCTCAAGGTCGGCGAGCTGATCGTGGCCGAGCGGGCGGTGCCGCGGACCGACGTGCTGGCCTGGACGACGGCGGGCCGGCCCTGGCTGGACCAGAACTGGGGCGCCCAGGTGGCGCTGTACGGGATCTGGCGCCGGGGCGGGTTCCCGCTGCTCACGGTGGCCAGCGCGCTCTGCACGGTGGCCGCCTGGGGGCTGGTGGCGGCGGCCTGTCGGCGGCGGACGGCCAGCCTTCGCCTGATCGCGGGAGCGGTGCTCGCGGGGTACGTGGCGGCCGCGGCGTCGTTCTCGCCCCGGCCGCAGATGTTCTCGCTGCTCCTGTTCGCCGCCGAGCTGTACCTGCTGGAGATGGCCAGGACCCGTCCCCGGGTCGCGTTGGCGATCCCGCTCCTCATGGTGCTGTGGGCCAATCTCCATGGTGCCTTCATCGTCGGGCTGGGGCTCCTGGTGATCGAGGTGGCGGCGGCCATCTGGCGGCGCGACCGCCCTGGAGCCGCCCGGTACCTGATGGTCACGGCGGCCAGCCTCGCCGCCCTGCTGGTCAACCCGTGGGGGGCGCGGGTGCTCGGCTATGCGCTGTCGTTCCCGGCCAACCCGACCGTCACCGGGATCGTGTCCGAGTGGGGCCCGCCGACCCTGCGCCAGCCGGCCGGGGCGCTGCTCCTGGTCGCGATCGGGATGCTGGTCGTGGCCCTGGTTCGCGCGCCCGCACCCGAGCGGGCCCCCGAGCAGCTGCTGAGGATGGCGCTGCTGGCCGGGCTCGCCCTCTGGGCGGTCAGGGCCGGGGCATGGTTCGGGCTGGCGCTGCCGGTGGCCCTGTGTGCGCTGGCCCGGCCGGGCCCGGAACGGCCGGCCGGCACCGAGCGGGGCGTGCCGCTGCTCAGCGGCCTGGTGCTGGCCATGCTGGCGGTGATGCTGGTGGTGGCCTCGCCGCCACTGCGCGGGGCGGTGCCCGGGTCCCGGCCGGAGCTGCGGGACGCGCCGGTGGCCGCCGCGACCTGGCTGGCCGCCAACCCCCAGCCGGGACGGATGTTCAACTACCAGCCGTGGGGCTCCTATCTGGAGTTCCGCCTCGGGCCGCGGGTGCAGGTGGCGGCCGACTCGCGGATCGAGGTGCCGCCGGCGGACCGCTGGGCCCGCTACCAGGCGGTGGTCACCGGCCGGTGGGACGCCGAGCGGACGCTCGACGAGTGGGGGGTCGACCACGTCGTCACCAGCCGGCGCGGGACGCCGGCCCTGATCGAGCTCCTGGAGGCGTCGGGCCGCTGGCGGCAGGCGCTCCCGGACGGCGACGAGCGGGTGTACCTCCGGGTCACGCGGCCGGCTGCGCCCTAGCCCTCCTCGTCCTCCAGGGCCCTGAGCTGGCCCTTGAGGTGGCGCAGGAGGACCGCGGTGCGCAGCGACGCGGCGGCGGCGTCGGCGAACCCCATCAGCACCTCGATCTCGGCGTCGGTGAACACCTCGGTCGGGACGCCGGTCTGGCTGCGGTTACGGCCGGCCATGAGGACCCCGAAGCCGAGCCGCTCGTGCACCAGCGGCACCATCACCAGCGTCTCGGAGCGGCTGCCGGGGATGCCGGCCAGCGCCCCGCGGACCCGGTCGGTGTCCTCGATCAGGCCGACGCCGGCCCGGAACAGCTCGCGCATCACGTCGCGGCTGTACTCGACGCTCAGGCGCCGCTCGGCCGGGGTCAGGCCGACCCCGCCGGAGACCTCCATCAGCCCCTCGCCGTTGTCGAGCAGCAGCACGACCACGTCGGCCCGGACCCGCCGGGCCGTCTCGGCGGCGGCGATCTGGGGCAGGTCGCGCTCGTAGAACTCGAGCGGCTGGCCGCCGAGGGCCTCGGTCACGCTCTCGATCGACTGGGTGAGCCGGTCGAAGTCGGCCAGGGGCTGCGGCTCTTCCTGGGCGGCGGCCTCGCGCTCGGTCGCCTCGGGACGCTTCGGTGCGGTGAAGCGCAGGAGGCTGCGGGCGCGGCGACCCCGGTGCCGATGGTCCGGAGCGCCCTCGCCGGGCGCGGTGGCGCCCTCGTCGGCACCGGGCGGCGCGGTCCCGGGCGGGCGCGCCGGGGTCCCCAGGAGCGGCCCCGGCGGGGCGGCTGCCGCCTCCGCGGCGGCGAGCAATGCCTCCGGCCCGTCCGGGGCGACGCCGAGCGGACCGCTCCCCGGGCGGGTCCGGGTCTCCGCCGCCTCCGGCTCCCGCGCGCCGGTCTGCCCAGGGGCTGGTGCCTCCGAAGGGGTGGACCGCTCGGCGGCTGCCGGCGCGGCCGGGGACCCCGATTGGGCCGCGGGCTGCTGGCGGCGAGGCGGGTCGCTCTCCCCCGCCGGCGCGCCACCGGTCGGGATCGGCCCTGTCGGTGGCAGGCTGGGCCAGGCCGGCGTCGGCGGCAGCCCGCCCGCGCGCTCGCGGCGGCCTTGCCTGCGCTTCGGGTCGGATGCCTTGCCGGCCGCCGGAACAGCGGGGTCGCGCGGCGCACCTGCCGGGCCAGCGGCGGCCGTCGGCACGGTGGCGGGGTCGGGTTCAGCTCTGGCGGCTGCCGGGTCGGACTCGACCTTGGCGGCTGCTTGCCCGGGCTCGTCTTGTTCCTTGTCACGCTCAGCGGCGGCGGCGACGTCTCCAGGGTCGTTGGAGACGCCCTGCGCGGCCGAGGCCACAGCGGCTGCTGCTGCTGCGGCGGCGGCCACCGGACTGGGGGGGGCGGCGGGGGCGGGCTCTGCCGGGCCGGGATCCGGCTGGGCCGCCGGGGCCTCGGGTTCGCGGGCGGGACGCGGTCGGTCCTCTCGAGGGAGGGGTCGGGCGGCGGCCGCGGCGGGTTCCTCACGCGGATCCCGCGGGCGGGCCTCGGGCGGTTCAGGACCACGGGCGGCCGGAGCCGGTTCCTCTGGCTGGAATCCCGCCTGTGGGGCGGGTGGCTCGGGAGGTGCGGCCGGAGCAGGCTCCTGCGGGGCGATCTTCGCCTCAGCCGAGGGCGGCTGCGATTGACGGGCGGCCGGAGCTCGCTCTTCGCGAGACGGCTGCGGCTCCTCGTCTGGCTGGGCGGGTCCACGGGCGGCCGGGGTCAGATCTTCGCGAGTGGGCTGGGGCTCGTCCTTGGGCGGGTGCGGCTCGCCGACCGTCGGGACCTCAGGTTCGCGTCGGGCCGGTGGTGGCGGTTCCGCCGCCCGGGGCGGCTCGGGTGGGGTGGGTCGCCGAGCGGATGGGGCGGCGGGTCGGATGGGACGGGCCGGCCGTTCGGGACGGGAGGCGGGGCGGGGGCGCGCGGGGCGGAGGGGTGGGGTGGAGGCTGGCGGCGGCACGGGGGCCCGTTCCGGCGCGGCAGGGGTCGGAGGCGACGCCGAGGGAGCCGGCGGGGTCGTCGCGGATGGCTGTGGAGGCGCGGCAGCGGGTCCTGAGGCTGCGGGGCGCGCTGGCGATCCAGGGGCACCGGCGGCTTGGCGCTCCGGCGGCGCGGGAGCGGAGGCGGTCGGGGGTGCCGGGGCGGCGGGCTGCCCGGGCTCGGGCGGCGCCGGTTGGGGTGCGGGGCGTGGAGCGGATCGGGAACGAGGCGGGATCGTGGGGCGCGAACGGACGTCCCCGGGGGCGGAGCGGGTCTGGGTGGCGGGGTCCGGCCAGACCGGAGGGCCGGGTGGTCGCTGGGGATGGCCCTCGGGTGGGGACGGGGCTGGTTCGAAGGCCGGGACCGACGCTGATCGGACGTCGGTGGGAGCCTCGGCTTCCGGGGTCTCGGGCTCGGGTCGGCGGCCTCCGAGGCGGTCGGTGAGCCGGCGGAACAGCGACGGCCGCTCGGGACCTCCGCTGGCGGGCCGGGATGCTGGGCCAGGCGTGGTCGGCCTTCCCGACCCGGAGCTCGGAGGAGCCGTCGGCGGGGCGGCCGTCCGACCTGCGGTGGGGCCGCCGGCGGCGGGCGGCGCTGGTCGGGGGTCGGCCTGCCCGGGACCTGTGGAGGCGGCGGAGTCCGGGGCCGGCCGTGGCGCTGGTCGCTGGGCGGCGGGGCTCGAGTCAGCCCCTGGAGGCGTGGAGTCGGAACTGCCGGGCCTGGATCCGGCCGGACCGCCGAGTCCCTGGGCAGAGGGAGCGGCAGGGGCGGACGGGCCTGCCGTGCGGGTGGGGTCGCCGATGCGCGCCCCGGGCCGGGCGCCCTCAGGGCCGTGCTCGCCACCGGGCGGGATGGCGGTGGCCGGGCCGTAGCGGCGCCCGCGCCATCTCCAGGTCGAGGCGTCGGTACCTGACGGGCGAGCCTCGACAGGAGCCCCTGCCGCCGGAGTGCGGCCCGGCTCCGCTGAGGCTGGGTC
>CALGFH010000371.1 GCA_937881255.1 uncultured Actinomycetes bacterium | reverse complement strand
GCAGCCCCAGGACGGTCCCCGACGCTACCTCCAGGTCGACCCCGTCCAACGCCCGGGTCGTTCCGAACGATTTGGCCAGGCTCTCGGCCTGGATCGCGACACTCATTGCTGCCTCCTCCACCTTGGTCTGGTCCTGGCTGCTACGGCACCGAGCCGGTGGCCGACGACCCGGCGCCGTCGGTCGCCCAGCAACACGACGACCAGGGCATCCAGCTCACCGCTGCAGCAACATCCCATCGCACGTCACGACGGCGTTCTCTCGACATGCCTGCTCCTCTGTCGAGGGGTGATCTGTCGAGGGGTGATCTCCGTGGACCGGCTGCCCGCTCATCGCGCGCTCGGCCCTGGGGTCGCGGAGGAGCTCATCAGCCGGTCGATGGCCTCCTCCCAGGTGATGGGCAGGGCCGACCCCTTGACGGTCCAGAAGCTGAAGCGGGTCGGGCCCATGCGGGGGCGGAGCTTGCGGATGATGGCCAGATGCGGCATGGCCCGGGCGAAGGCGTCCAGGTGCTGCTGGTCGGTCCAGGCCGACAAGGTCCAGAAGGTTCCCTTCATGGGCTGGGCGAGCAGGGTGTAGCCGACCAGCCCCTCGGTGCGTTCCAGCTGACGGACCACCGACAGGGTGAGGCGCAGGAACCGGGGGACGGTGCGGCGCGACCGCAGCGGCAGCCGCGAGGCCATCACTAGGTAGCTGCGTTCCGGGTCGGGCTGGGTCTTGGCGCGCCAGGGCAGTGGGGGCATGACGTCTCCGTTCTAGGGACGGGCCGGCTGGGAGGCCGGGCCGAGGGGACGGACCAGGCGCTGGTAGCGGGGCTGCAGGGCCAGCCGGTAGATGACCCGGAGCAGCAGCGGCTGCTCGCCCAGCAGCTCGGCCCGCTCGTCCGAGGTGGCGTGGTCCAGCACCCAGGGGCCGGCAAAGACGAACGACCGCAGGCCGACCAGCTTGAGCGCCTGCTTGTTGAGGCCGGCGTACTCGGCGGCGGTGAAGTGGGCCGAATAGCGGGGGAAGGCGACTGCCTCCTCGTCGCCGGTGTGGGCGTCGACGATGGCCTTGAGGGCGGCCGCCGCCTTGACGGCCTCCTCGCGTTCTGGTTCCCAGCGGCCGCCGCCGGTGGCGCCGATCAGCCCGGTCAGGCTTTCCCTGGCCACCTGGAGGCGGTCGGCGAGCACTTGGTGCTGGCCTTCGAGCTGGCCGTCGGCTTCGCCGAAGGACGGGTCGCGCTCGAGCAGGGCCGGGTAGATGACCGCCTCCTCGGCGTGGTGGTGGTCGTGGATGGCGGCCTCGTAGCGGCCATACCAGTCGGCCAGCGCCCGCAGGCGGCCGGCATCGGTCGGCTGGGCGGCGCCGACCAGCTCGGTCAGCCGGGCGGCATCGGCCCGCATCGAGCGGTGCTCCAGGTAGCCGATGCGCAGATCCGGCTTGGTGGGGTCGTCCATGCTGCCTCCCTGGCGTTCGCCCCCGACTGTTCGGTCACCCGGAGGCTAAGCAAGCCGGCAGCGGGTCACACCGGTGAAATCACTGGGTTCGCGGCCGGGATCAGTCGAGGTGGAACCGGACCAGCTGGGACCGGGAGCTGATGCCGAGCTTGGCGAAGACGTTGCGGAGGTGGAACTCGACCGTCCGGGGGCTGAGGAACAGCTGGGCGGCGACCTCCCGGGTGGATAGCCCGGTGGCGACGAACCGGGCCACCTGGAGCTCCTGCGGCGTGAGCTGGAGGAGCGTCGACGGGTCGCGCCGGCGGGCGGCCTGCCCGCTGGCTCGCAGCTCCAGCCGTGCCCGCTCGGCCCACGGGAGCGCCCCGAGGTTCTCGAAGGTGTCGAGGGCGGCCTCGAGGTGGGCCCTGGCGTCGACCCGGCGCCGCGCCCGGCGCAGCAACTCCCCGTAGGCCAGCTCAGTGCGGGCCCGTTCGAACGGCCGCCGGGCCCGTCGGTGGTGGTCGAGTGCCTCCTGGAACCGTTCTTCGGCAACATGGCCCTCGGAGAGCAGGCCGTGGGCATGGGCCACCCTGGCCTGTGCCCAGGGGGCGGTGGTGTGGGTGGCGAACGCCTCCATGCCGCGGAGCCATCCGAGCGCGCTGTTGCGCCGGCCGGCATGAACGGCCGCCTCGACACCGTCCAGCGACGCCATGGTCACCACGACCGGATGGCTGAGCTCCCCGAGCAGCGTGCCCGCCGAGGCTGGTCGCGCCGTTGCCGCTTTCTGGACGGCTCGGGCCCAGCCAATGACGTCGCGGACGGCGCCCTGGAACACGCCGAGGGCAGAGGCCGCCGTGACCTGCTCGGTCTCGGCGACCCGGGACCAGAACGCCCCCTCGTCGCCCTTGAGCGCCGCCAGCAGGGTCAGCCAGGCCAGCGGCAGGGCGGACAGCGCGGGCTGGCCGGTCTCTGCGGCCAGCCGGACCGCCTCGCCGGCGCTGGCCGCCGCGGCCGCCCAGCGGCCGGTGAGCAGCTCGGCCTGGGCCAGGCGCGGGAGCGTGAACAGCAGCTCGGCGGCCTTTCCACCGGCCCGGGCCGACGCCGCCACCCGGACGTTGAGCTGGTAGGCGGCGGTGTCGTCACCGACGTAGAAGGCGTGGTGGGCGGCCAACGCCAGCAGGTTGGGGTCCTTCAGGCGCCCGGCCAGCCCGATGGCGTCGGTGAGCAGGCGGGCCCCAGCCGCCAGGTCGCCCTCCAGGAAGGCCAGGAACCCAGCGGTCAGGTCGGCGAAGTAGCGGTCGTTGGCGCTATCGGCCGGCCCGAGGCGAGCTGCGGCTCGGCTCAGGTCGGCGCCGGCGTTCCGGTCGGCCTCCAGCCAGGCCGCCTCGGCGGCACCGGCCAGGATCCTGCGGGCTCGCCCGGGGTCGACCGGTGCGGCGTCCAGGGCCGCCTGGACCAGGATCGGCTGGGCGGCGGCCACCGAGCCGACGCTCAGCTCGAACCAGCCCCGCAACCGGCCCACATCGGCGCGGAGCAGCGGCCCGGTCGCCAGTGGCCGTACCGCCTCCAGCAGGCCGGCGGTCCGGCCGAGTTGGCCGGCGGCCCAGGCGTACTCGGCCGCCGCCACCAGCCGCCGCCCACGCGCGCCCGGGTCGGCGGTGAGCGTGGCCGCGCGCTCCAGTGCCGAGGACGCCGCCTCGAAGCCGCCCCGGCCCAAGGCTCGCTCGGCGACCGCGTCCAGCTCGCGCACCACCCGCTCATCGGGCTCGACCGCCGCCGCCGCCAGGTGCCAGGCCAGCCGGTCGGCGTCGCCCTCGCGGTCGGCCGCCCCCGCCAGCGCCCGGTGCGCCTGCCGGCGCTGGCTGCTGGTCGCCCCCTGATAGACCGCCGAGCGGACCAGGGGATGGCGGAAGGCGATCGCCTCGGCCCGGACCCGAACCAGCCCGGCCGCCTCGGCGGCATCCAGCGCCGCCACCCCAGCACCCAGCGCCGCCGCCGCCGCGGTCACTGTGGCCTGCCGGCCGGTGTCCTCGGCCGCCGCGATCAGCAGCAAGGTCTGGGCATCGTCGGGGAGGCGACGCACCCGCTCCAGGAACGCATTCTCGACCCCGTCGGTCAGCGGGAGCGGGAGCGGGAGCGGCTGTCTACCCGACAGCTGGTCTGAGGTCAGGACCGACGGCAGCTCGACCAAGGCCAGCGGATTGCCACCGGTCCGCTCGAGGAGGCGATCGCGCACCTGCGGGTCGACCGGCACGGCCGCGCGCTCGGCCAGCAGGGCGGCCACGGCGACCCCGTCCAGGCCGCCGATCTCCAGCTCAGGAAGCCCGACGGCGCCGAACCGACGCGGATCTCCGTCCCGCGCCGCGAACAGCACGACCACGCCTTCGGCCTCCAGCCGCCTGGCCACGAAGAACAGGGCGTTGGCCGACGCCTCATCCAGCCAGTGCGCATCATCGACGACACAGAGCACGGGCCGCCGCTCAGCCGCCTCGGCGAGCAAGCTCAGCACGGCCACCGAGACAAGGAACCGGTCCTCGACCCTCCCCTGCTCGAGTCCGAAGGCGGCCCGCAGCGCCGTGGCCTGGGGGCCAGGAAGCCCGTCAACCTGGCCGAGAATCGGCCGGAGCAGCTGGTGCAGACCGGCGAAGGCCAGCTCAGCCTCCGACTCGATCCCGCGCGCCTCAAGCACCTGTAGGTCCGAGGCCTGCTCGACCGCGTCCTGGAGCAGCGCCGACTTCCCGGCACCAGCCTGGCCGCGCAGCACCAGCACGCCGCTCCGAGAGTCCCGGGCGGCGTCCAGCAGTGCCGTCACTGCCGACCGCTCGGCGTCCCTGCCGTAGAGCATCACCAGTCAAGGGTGCGCAGGCCCGCCCGGGCCAGGTCCCCATCCCCTCTCGTGTCCTCACGCCTGATTGTTCCGCATCTGGCCGCTCACGAGGGAGGCTGCGAGAATCAGCTGTTGCCGCGGCGCCCGTACCCGCCACCCCATCGGACCGGAGGCCTCGTGACCAGAGGCGCCCGCTACCGCCTCCTCGCCGTCGTGTACGCCAGCCAGTTCGTTCCCCTGGCCTTCCTCCTCTACGGACTGAGCGCCGTGCTCCGCGAGCGCGAGGTGCCATTGGAGCGGATCGCCTTCGTCCAGCTGCTGGCGCTGGTCTGGGTGGTCAAGTTCGCCTGGGCGCCCCTGGTCGACCGCTACGGCTCACGACGGCTCGGCCACTACCGCAGCTGGCTGCTGGCGGTCCAGACGCTGCTGACCGTGGCCGTCCTCGCCCTCATCCCGGTCGACGTCGTCACTGACCTACCGCTACTGGTCGGGATCGGCGCCGCCATCGCGTTGCTCTCGGCGACCCATGACATCGCCGCCGACGCGGCCGCTGTCCGCCTGCTCGCGCCGTCCGAGCGCGGCGTCGGCAACGGCATCCAGCGGGCCGGCGGCTACCTCGGGCTGATGGTCGGCGGCGGCGGCGTGCTGATCATCTACGACCGGCTCGGGTGGGGGGTCGCGCTGGCCGTCCTGGCCGCGCTCACCGCGCTGCCGATGCCGACGCTGCTTGGTTGGCGAGAGGACCAGGTGCTCCCAGGCGTCGCCCCGCGCCTGGGAGCATCGTTCCGGACGCTGGGCAGCTACTTCCGCCAGCCCGGGGCCACGCGATGGGCGCTGGTCGTCCTGCCCCTGTACTACCTCGGCATCGCGACGGCCTACCCCCTGGTCACCCCCATGCTGGTCGACGCCGGCTGGCCGCTGGACCGGATCGGCGCCGTCTCGATCGTCGGTGGCGGAACCGCGGCCGTGCTGGCCTCGCTCGCGAGCGGAGCGTTGCTGACCCGCCTCGGCCGCCGGCGCACGCTGGTCGCCTTCGGACTGGTCACAGTGGTCGCCATCATGGCCCTGTTCCCGCTGGCGCAGGGCCAGAGCGGCACGCTCGCCGGGCTGGCCGCAGTCGCGCTGCTCAACATCGCCTACGCGAGCGCCGGCACAGCGGTGTACACGATCAACATGGACTGGAGCCGACCCGGGTCGGCGGGCAGCGACTTCACCGTGCAGGACAGCCTGGTCCATCTCTACTCGCTGCTCGCCGGGGCCGCCGGCCTGGCCCTGGCGGGCGTCCTCGGCTACCCGCGAACCCTTGGCCTGTCGGTCATCCTCGGATTGGCTGGCGTTGCTGCCGCGGCCTGGCTCTTCCAGCAATCCTCGACCCCAGTGGTGCCGGTCGAAGCATCCCAGCGCCCGGTGTGAGCCGCGATCCCACCTCAACGTCGTCAGTTGCATACATGGCTTTCCCCGTCCTGCGCCGACCGACGTCAGTCCCCAATAGGCGCTCACGGCTTACAACCAGCCACCTCCACCACGTATCG
>CALGFH010000370.1 GCA_937881255.1 uncultured Actinomycetes bacterium | reverse complement strand
GCCCGACCTCGGCCACCCGGCCGTCGTCGACCAGCACGTCGCTGGTGGCGTCGGTCCGGGAGGCCGGGTCGACCAGCCGCCCGCCCTTGAGCAGCAGCCTGGTCATGCCGCCCCCCGACCCATCGGGGCACCCCTCTGGGGTTCCCCGAACCCCTCCGTCGGCCCGCCGAGCAGGAGATACAGCAGGGCCATGCGGACGCTGATGCCGTTGGCCACCTGGTCGGCGATCACCGAGCGCTCCAGCGAGTCGGCCACCTCGGCGGCGATCTCGACCCCCCGGTTCATCGGCCCCGGGTGCATGACGATGGCGTGGTCGGCCATGGTGTCCAGCCGGCGCCCGTCCAGGCCGTACAGCCGCGCGTACTCGCGCAGCGACGGGAAGTACCCGGCCCGCTGCCGCTCCAGCTGGACCCGGAGCATCATGACCACGTCCTGCTTGGGCAGGACCGCGTCCAGGTCGTAGGAGACGGCCGCCCCCCAGGTCTCGACCCGGGCCGGGAGCAGGGTCGGCGGGGCGACCAGGGTCACCTCGGCCCCCATGGTGGTGAGGGCGAGCACGTTGGAGCGGGCGACCCGGGAGTGGAGCACGTCGCCCACGATGGCCACCTTGAGGCCCTCGAAGCTCGGGAACCGCTGGCGGATGGTGTACAGGTCGAGCAGGGCCTGGGTCGGGTGCTCGTGGGTGCCGTCGCCGGCGTTGACCACCACCGCCTCGACCCACTCGGCCAGCCGCCACGGGGCCCCGGAGGCGCCGTGGCGGATCACGATCGCGTCCACCCCCATCGCCTCCAGGGTGATGGCGGTGTCCTTGAGGCTCTCGCCCTTGGAGACGCTGGAGCCCTTGGCCGAGAAGTTGATCACGTCGGCCGAGAGGCGCTTGGCGGCCAGCTCGAAGGAGATCCGGGTCCGGGTCGAGTCCTCGAAGAACAGGTTGCAGACGGTGCGGCCGCGCAGGGTCGGGACCTTCTTGATGGCCCGGTCGGTGACCTTGGCCAGGTGGGCGGCGGTGTCCAGGACCCGGGTGATGTCGGGCGCGGTCAGGTCGCCCGCCGACAGCAGGTGCTTGTCCACTAGGAGGCCACCGCCTTCTCGGCGGGGCCCTCGATGACCACGCCGTCGTCGCCGTCGGTCTCGGCCAGCTGGACCCTGACCGCCTGGCCGGGGGCGGTGGGCAGGTTCTTGCCGACGTAGTCGGCCCGCAGGGGCAGCTCGCGGTGGCCGCGGTCGACCAGCACGGCCAGCTGGATGGCCCGCGGCCGGCCGAAGTCGGTCAGGGCGTCGAGGGCGGCCCGCACCGTCCGCCCGGTGTAGAGCACGTCGTCGACCAGGACCACGACCTTGCCGGCCAGGTCGAACGGCAGCTCGGTGTCGTGGGTGGCCTGGGGCGGCCGCATGCCGATGTCGTCGCGGTACATGGCCACGTCCAGGGCGCCCGCCGGGACCTGGCGGCCCTCGATCTCGCCCAGCTTGGCCGCCAGCCGCCTGGCCAGCGGCACCCCGCGGGTGTGGATGCCGACCACCACCAGCCCCTCGGTGCCCTTGTTCCGCTCGACGATCTCATGGGCGATCCGGACCAGGGCCCGCTGCACGTCGGCGGCGTCGAGCACCGTCGCCGGCCCGGACATCAGCAACGCCTCCCGCCGTCAGGGCGTGGAGGCGTCGGACAGCACAGCATCGCGTCTGGCTCCCTTCCCGGCCTCACAGGACCGGCCCTTAAAGGTCGCTCGTCGCCGGGCATGGTAGCCGCCCGGCCCGGCCCGCTCAAGCGCCGCTGGTCGGCATGCTGGCCCGGATCTGGTATGACGCGCGAATGGACGACCCGGCCGACGACCCGACCCGCGCCGCGGTGGCCTGGCTGCTGGCCTCCGACGAGCCGGCGGTCCGCTACCTCACCCGACGGGACCTCCTCGGCGACCCGGACAGCGAGGCGGCGGCGGCCGACGCCGCCCGGGTCCTGGAGGGCCCGAAGGCCGGCGCCCTGCTGGCCGGCCAGCGGCCCGACGGCGGCTTCGGGGTCCGGCCCTACAGCAAGTGGACCGGGGCCCACTGGCGGCTGGTGTCGCTGGTCGAGCTGGCCGCCCCGGCCGGCGAGCCGCGCCTGGAGGCCGCCGCCTCGACCGTGCTGGACTGGCTGACCGGCGAGCCCCACCGCCGGACCGTGCAGGTGGTCGGCGGGCTGGCCCGCCGCTGCGCCTCCCAGGAGGGCAACGCCCTGGCGGTCGCCTGCCGGCTCGGCATGGCCGGCGACCCCCGGGCCGAGCTGCTCGCCAGGTCGCTGGCCGGCTGGCAGTGGCCGGACGGCGGCTGGAACTGCGACCGGCAGGCCAGCGGCCGCCGCTCGTCGTTCCACGAGTCGCTCCCACCGGCCTGGGGCCTGCACGAGTACTGGCTGGCCACCGGCGCGACCTGGGCCCGGGAGGCGGCCGGGCGGGCGGCCGAGCTGTTCCTCTCCCACCGGCTGTTCCGCTCCCTGGGCGACGGCCAGGTGATCGACCGGCGCTGGCTGAGCCTGCGCTACCCGCCCTACTGGCACTACGACGTGCTCCAGGCGCTGCTGGTCCTGTCCCGGCTGGGCAAGGCCGGCGACCCCCGCGCCGCCGACGCCCTCGACGTCGTCGTCCGGCGCCGCCGCCCCGACGGCCGCTGGCGGCCGGGCGGCGCCTGGTGGCGCGCCCCCGGCGCCACCTCGGGCTCCGGCCCACCCGAGGTGGTCGACTGGGGGCGCTCGGGACCCAACGAGCTGCTCACCCTGAACGCCCTCCGCGTCCTGCGTGCGGCCGGCAGCCCGGCCTTCGGGCGGGTCAGGCCCGAAGGTAGGTGAGGACGGCCAGGACCCGGCGGTGGTCGGAGGGGGCGGCGGGGAGGCCGAGCTTGGTGAAGATGCTGGAGATGTGCTTCTCGACGGCGCCTTCGGTGACGACCAGGCGGTCGGCGATGGCGGCGTTGCTGCGGCCCTCGGCCATCAGGGAGAGGACGTCGAGCTCGCGGGGGCTGAGGGTGGCCAGGGGGTCGGCGCGGCGGCGGCGGCCGAGGAGCTGGGCGACGACCTCGGGGTCGATGGCGGCGCCGCCGTCGCCGACCCGGTGGACGGCGGCCAGGAACTCGCCGACGTCGGCGACCCGGTCCTTGAGCAGGTAGCCGACGCCCTGGGCGCCGCCGGCCAGCAGGTCGGTGGCGTAGCGCTCCTCGACGTACTGGGACAGGACCAGGATGGCGGTCCCGGGGGAACGCTCGCGGACCTCCAGGGCGGCCCGGAGGCCCTCGTCGGTGTGGCTGGGGGGCATGCGCACGTCGACCACGGCCAGGTCGGGGCGGTAGGCGTCGACGGCCGCGACCAGGCCGGGGCCGTCGCCGACCTGGGCCACGACCTCGACCCCGCCGTCGGCCAGCAGCCGGGCCAGGCCCTCGCGCAGCAGCACCGAGTCCTCGGCGATCACGACCCGCACGGAGGCTTCCCCCTGATCACCGAGGAGTTCTGGGCGATCACGACCCGCACGGCAGCTCCGCCCTGATCACCGTCGGGCCGCCGGGGGGGCTGGTGACGGTGAGGTGGCCGTCGACGGCGGCCACCCGGTCGGCCAGGCCACGGAGGCCGGTGCCCCGGGCCGGGTCGGCCCCGCCGGCGCCGTCGTCGATCACCTCGACGATGAGCAGGTCCCGGTGGCGGGCGATGCGCACGCTGATCTCGGCCGCCTGGGCGTGCTTGGCCGCGTTGGTCAGGGCCTCGGCGACCACGAAGTAGGCGGCCGACTCGACCGGGTCGGGCAGGCGCCCGGTGGCCACGTCGATCCCGACCGGGACGGGCGAGCGGGCGGCCAGGGCGGAGATGGCCGCGTCCAGTCCCCGGTCGGCCAGCACCGCCGGGTGGATGCCGCGGGCCAGGTCGCGCAGCTCGGCCAGGGCCCGCTTGGCCTCCTCGTGGGCCTCGCCGACCAGGGCGGTGGCCGCGGCCGGGTCGGTCTCCAGCTTGGCCCTGGCCATGCCCAGGTCCATGGCCAGGGCGACCAGCCGCTGCTGGGCGCCGTCGTGCAGGTCGCGCTCGATCCGGCGGCGCTCGGCCTCGGCCGAGTCGACGGCCCGGTCGCGGCTGGCCTGGAGGGCCTCGACCCGGGCCTGGAGCTGGTTCTGGCTGGGGCCGAGCAGGGCCAGGGCGACCGCGCCGTGGGCGATGGCCATGCCCCTGACCACCCAGGCGGCAGCCACGCACAGGGCGGCCCCGACCACGCCGGCCAGGATCGCCTCGGGCAGGGTGTCGAGCACCAGGATGGACCGGTCGCCGTCCTCGAACAGGGCGACCGCGCCGTCAGCCGGGATCCAGTACCACAGCGGCGCCGTCAGCAGGCCGAGGGCCAGGGTCCAGACGGTGGTGGTGACCACGAACCAGATCAGCCCGAGCGGGAACAGCACCACCAGGTAGGCCAGGTCCTTCCAGGTGGCCGGGTCGCCGGCCAGCACCCGGGCCCGCCGCCACAGCGACCCGTCCGGCAGCGGCCGGTACGGGTCGGGGATCTGGACCCCCAGCATCGCCCCCACCCAGCGCCGCTCCAGCCAGGCCCCGCCCCGCCAGGCCAGCAGGGTCAGGGCCAGCACGAACACCCCCACCCAGATGATCAGCGTCCCCACCCCGACGGTCAGGCCGACGGCCAGGATGACGTGCCAGGTCAGCCCCACGAACATGCTGAGCAGCAGGTAGATCGTTGCCGTCAGGGTCCGAACCTGCCGCAGCGGCGCCAGCGCCCGCCCCACGGTCCCGCCACCCGGCCCGCCCGTCGCCACCTGCTCGACCGTCATCGCCTGCTCCTTGCGTCGCCTCGATCTTGCCACCTCGAGCCTAGGTCGCGGCGACCCCCCGGCCCATCGGGCAGCCCGGCCAACCGGGGTGGGGACAACCCGAGTCCCAGGGGTCAGGAAGGCTCCGGGAGCAGGCCCTTGAGGTGGTCGGTGATCAGGCGGTCGACCAGCTCGCCGGGCTCGGCCGGCCAGGGGAAGGTGGGGACGGTGATCAGCAGCGAGGTGATGCCGTGGACCATGACCCACAGGCCGATGGAGATCTGCAGGGGGTCGCCGGGCCGGAAGGCGCCGGCGTCCAGGCAGCGCTGGACGGACTCGACCAGGTGGTTGAAGGTCTCGGAGCGGTACAGGTACTGGTCGTCGACGCCCTCGGGCACGTGGTCCTTGTACATGAACAGGACCCGGTAGGCCTCGGCGTTGCGGAGGCCGAAGCGGACGTAGGCCTGGCCGCGGCGGCGCAGCGCCTCCACCGGGTCGTCGACCCCGGCCTCGGCGGCCGTCATCTCGGCGTCGAGCTGGCGGAACTGCTCCTCGCAGACGGCGAAGATCAGCTCCGTCTTGTCGGCGAAGTGCAGGTAGATCGAGGGCGGGGTGACGCCGACGGCCTCGGCCACGGCGCGGATGGAGACCGCCTCCTCGTCGTCGGTCTCGGCCAGCAGGCGGGTGGCGGCGGCCAGGATCTCCTCGCGCAGGCGCGCGCCCTCCCCCCGCCGGGCCCGGGCCCGGCGGGAGGAGGCGGACGACCGCGTGGCCGGCATCAGGCCCCGCTCGCCCCCGGGGCCTCGCGCAGGCCGACCCGGGCGTGCAGGCGGCGCAGCGGCGCCGGCGCCCACCAGTTGGCCTGGCCGGCCAGGCGCATGAACGCCGGCACCAGCAGGGCCCGGATCAGGGTGGCGTCGACCAGGATGGCCAGGGCGGTGCCGATCCCGAACAGCTTGAGGAAGCTGACCTGGGAGGTGGCGAAGGCGATGAACACGATCGCCAGCAGGGCGGCCGCGGTGGTGACGATGCGGCCGGTCCGCTCCAGCCCGGCCGCGACCGAGGCGACGGTGTCGCCGGTGCGGTCGTACTCCTCCTTGATCCTCGACAGCAGGAACACCTCGTA
>CALGFH010000369.1 GCA_937881255.1 uncultured Actinomycetes bacterium | reverse complement strand
CCCGCGGCCCGGTTCCTGCTGCGGCGCCTCCCGCGGCCCCGGCCTCGGAACCACCGGCCCCAGGCGCCGCACCGCCCGGCGGCCCGCCCTCGGCGCCCGACCCACCCTGATCACCGGCGGCACCAGCTGCACCCTTCCCCTCCAGGCCGCCGACCTGCTCGAGGTCGGCGAGCCGCTGGCGGATCACGCGCAGGGGGAGGTACTGGTCGCGCTGGGCGCGGAGGACGAAGCGGAGGCGGGCGACGTCGTCTTCGGAGAACTTGCGGTAGCCGGAGGCCGACCGGTCGGGCTGGACCAGGCCGGCGCCCTCGAGGAAGCGGATCTTGGAGACGGTGATGTCGGGGAACTCGGGCTTGAGGATCCCCAGCACCTCGCCGATGCTCATCGTCCCGGTGGCGCCGGACTGCTCGGCCGGCGGGCCGGAGCGGGCGGCGTCCCCTCCACCGCCGCCCGGCCGGGGCGGCACGTTGCGCTGGACCGGATCCCGCATGACCCTACCCGCCACCCCCGGGTCGACTGCCGGCGAAGAAGACCAGCTTGAACTTGCCGATCTGGAGCTCGTCGCCGGCGACGAGCTCGCCGTCCTCCACCCGCTCCCGGTTCAGATAGGTGCCGTTCAGGGAGCCGACGTCGTGGACGGTGAACGCGCTGGCCCCGCGGCGGATCTCGGCGTGGCGGCGCGAGACGGTGATGTCGTCGAGGAAGATGTCGCTCTCGGGGTGGCGCCCGGCGGTCACCACCTCCTTGTCGAGCAGGAAGCGGCTGCCGGCGTTCGGCCCGCGCCGCACGACCAGCATGGCGGTGTTCTCGCGCAGCTCCTCGACGGGGGCGACGACCTCTTCCTCGACCTCAGCTTCGAGGTCCTGGGCGGCGAGGCTGATCGTGGTCGTCGAGTCGTCCGGGGTCGGGACCAGCGCGGCCCCACAGTTCGCGCAGAAGTGAGCCCCTTCAGGGTTCTTGTGACCGCACTGAGTGCAGAACATGCTGCCCTCCTGGGGCTTCGATCGTGGTCACCCGCTGCCCGGGTCCGCGAGAGCGGGCGAGCTAGCGTCGTTTTGGTCGGTGACTGTAGAGGACGGATCAAAAACGGGTCAACGCAGGCGTGAGGTTGAGCCTGACAACCTTCACGATACGGTGATGCTCACGACTCGGCGACCAGGTCGCCGTAGGCGGCGGCGTCCATCAGCTGGTCGACCTCGGCGGCGTCGGCCAGCTCGATCACGACCAGCCAGCCCTGCCCGTAGGGGTCGGTGTTGATCAGCTCGGGGCTCTTGTCGAGCTCGTCGTTGCGCTCGACGATCGTGCCCGTGACCGGGCTGTAGATGTCCGACACGGACTTGGTCGACTCGACCTCGCCGAAGGTCGAGCCGCTGGTGACGGCCGTGCCCACCGGCGGGATGTCGACATAGACGATGTCGCCGAGCGCGTCCTGGGCGTAGTGGGTGATGCCGATGGTGGCCCGGTCGCCCTCGGCCCGTGCCCACTCGTGCTCGTTCGTGTACTTGAGGTCGTCGGGGTACATCCTCGTCCCTCCAGAAGTGGTCACCGAGGCGCGGCTGGGGCCGGGCCGCTGGTAGCCAAGCACAGCCGTGCCCACCTTGCCAGATGGCGCCGGCCGGTCAGGCCGATCGCTCAGGCGGGCGGGCCCGCTCCCGGCTCGGGGGCCTCCTTGGGGCCGGTGCCGCGGCGGACGACCCGGACCCAGGGGCTGTAGTTGGAGACGAAGCTGTCGCGCCGGATGACGCTGCCGCCCTTTTTGACCGTCCGGGAGACGGTGACGTCGAACCCGGAGGACCCGGACTCCTCCACGACCTTCTTGCCCTTGGGCAGGGTCGGGTCGTCCTTGTACCTGGTCGGCGGGGCGCGGAAGTTGCTGGCGCTCGAGGTGCTGGAGGTCACCTTGTAGCCCCTCGAGGTCGACCAGAAGGTGAAGGTCAGCGTGGATGGGGTGGCCCGGCTGGTGATGTAGATCCCGTACGGGGAGTCGTTGCGCCACTTGAGGTCGGTGGTCGGCCAGTTGAGGGTGGCGTCCCGGCCCATCGGGTAGTGGCTGATGTGCAGGCTGTGGTTGCGCCGCTCGGGCACGGGCAGGCCGGCGAAGAAGGCGGTGTTGAACATGGTCGTGCCGGCCTGGCAGACCCCGCCGCCCAGGCCGTCGACGATCTCGCCGTTCTGGATCACGTGGGCCGTGCGGTAGCCCTTGGCCGCGGTGCGCTGGCCGGTGGCCCCGTTCATCGAGAACACCTGCCCGGGCCGGACCAGGCTGCCGTGGACGGCGGCGGCGATCAGGCTGATGTTGTGGACCCGGGGGGCGTCGCCGGCGCTGAAGGTGGTCGTGAAGGTCGACATGACCTCCTTGACGCCGAGCGCCTTGGCCTCCTTGGTGGTCAGCTCGGGCTGGGTGGCGGTGGTGGGCAGGGCCGCCGACCGGTCGGTCCCGGCGGCGGCGGTGCCGGCCTCGAGCACGGCGGCGGCCGCCTTGCGGGGGATGACCTCGAGGCCGGCCACCCCCGGGAGGATGCGGATGCTGGAGCCGGTCGGCTGGAAGCGGGCGTCCTTGGGCTCGGTGTAGGCGAAGCCGGCCTGGCGGCGGAGGAGGCGGTCGAGCGCGCCGGGGTCGATGGCGAGGCGCAACTCGCCGGCGGCCACGTCCGTGCGGAGCAGCGGGGCCAGGTCGGCCGGGCGCAGATCGGTCTGGCCGGACCCGGCGGTCACCTCGACCGGCGCCTTCAGCAGGGTGGTGGCGCGGTCGGCGGCGGCCTGGGCGGCCTCGGTGCCGACGGTGGGGGGCCGCTCGGTGATGGGGAGGCTGACCGTCGCCCCGGCGGGGGCGGCCGCCGCGGCCAGCAGCGCCGCCTCGGCCCCGTCCCGGTCGATGGTCCGCCCCGGCCGCCCGGCCACCAGCTCGACGGGCACGGCCCCGGCGCCGCCGGCCACGGCGCCGCCGGTCCCGCCCTTGGCGCCTGGGGCGACCAGGCGGCCGCCGACGCGCAGGGCGGGCTCGCGGACCTCGCTGCCGACCTTCCGGTCGAGCGCGGCCAGCCGCCGGTCCAGGCGGGCCGTCTCCACCCGGGCCTTCCAGGGCAGGTCGATGCGGCCGAACCAGCCCTTGTAGCGGTCGGCGTCGAACGGCCCGCCGCGGCCCACGTCCATGGCCGCGGCCACGCTGGCCTCGACGTCCAGCTCGACCCCGGCCTTGGACCGGGCCAGGGGCACGGTGGCGTCCCCGGCCTGGAGGGCCAGCGGCGAGGCCTGGAGGGCCTCGGCGGCGGCCCGCAGCCGTTCGGTGGCCGCCACCCGGGTCAGCCCCGACAGCTCGACCCCGCCCACCCGGACCCCGCGGCGAACCTGCCCGGCCGCGGCCACCTCCTGCGCCACCACCAGCCCGGCGACCAGCACGACCGCCAGCACCCCGGCCAGCACCGGCCGCGGCACCCGCCGCAACCAGCCCAGGGCGTCGGCCAACGGCCCTGGCAGCCAGCGGCGGGCCGGCGGCTCGGGCTGGGCGGGCTCGAAGCGGGCCGCGGGCGGGCTGGGCTGGTCCTTGGGCCCGGCTGGCGGGTGGGCGACCGAGATCTTGGGCTCCTTATGGCATGCCGTCCGGCCGGCCGGGCGGCGCGACACCGGGCCGAGAGCGGGGGAAGGCCCAGGCGAACGGAGAGCCTACGACCCCGGTGGCCGCAGGGCAACCCCATCCGCGCAGGCTGTGGACAACCGGGTCAGTCGAGCTCGGCCGCCCGGCGGATGATGGCCTCGTACTCGTCGGCCAGGGCGGTGGCGCGCTGGCCGTCGGCGGCCTCGGCCCACAGGTGGGTGACGGGCTCGACGGTGTCGGGGATGACCAGGGCCCAGACGTCGCCCCAGGGGCCGACCTCGGGCCCGGCGGGGTCGTGGAAGACCTTGACCCCGTCGGTGTCGTCGACCCGCCAGCCCTTGGTCGCCTCGACCAGCTGGCGCATCACCGCCCCCTTGCGCTCCCAGGGGGTCGGGACCCGGCGCCGGACCACGCACGGCTCGGGCAGGGCGTCGACGGCCGCCCCGAGGGTGGTGTCGTGGACGGCCAGCAGCTCCAGCAGCTTGCCGAACGACAGCAGCCCGTCGTAGGACGGATGCAGGGCGGGGAACACGTACCCGCCCCCCTCGGCCCCGGCGAACACCACCCCGTCGCGCTGGGCGGCCCGCATGATGGCGCTGGTCGAGAGCTTGGACCCGTGGACCTGGCGGCCGTGGCGGGCGGCCAGGTCGGCGGCCAGGCGGGTGGTCGAGACCGGCAGGGCGATGCCGCCGTCGCCCTCGGTCCGCACGATCAGGTCGACGAACAGCAGCAGCGCCCGGTCGAGCCCGACGATGGCGCCGCGCTCGTCGACCAGGGTGATCCGCTCACCTACGGCGTCGAACAGCACCCCCAGGTCGGACCCGGAGGCGGTGACCAGCCTGGCCAGGCGGTCGAGGTCGGCCTTGCGCTCGCCCTCGGTGGGGGCGACCCGGTTCTCGTCGAGGTGGCCGTTCACGATCAGGGTGTCAAGGCTCAACCTGGACAACAGGTGCGGGAGGACCAGCGAGGCCGTCCCGCCGCCGGCGTCCAGCACCACCTTGAAGCGGCGGTGGCGCACGACCGCGTCGTCCAGGCTGTGGACCAGGGCGACGGCGTAGTGCTCGACCGCCCTGGGCGGGTAGCGCAGCTCGCCCATCTCCTGCCCGAACGCCCGGCGGAACTCCTCCCGGTAGTAGGTGCGCTCGATCCGGCGCCTGGCCGCCTCGTCGACGTCGCTGCCGTCGCCGCCGAACACGGCCAGCTCGACCGACTGGCTGTCCCCGGGGGCGGTGCGCACGTACATGCCGCCGGAGGCGCCCATCCGGGCGGCCGAGAACCGCACCGACGGGGCCGGGGCCAGCTCCAGGTCCTCGCAGGTCACCCCGGACGAGTTCAGCCCGGCGATGATGGCCCGCTTGAGGGCCCGCGAGACCCGGCTGGCGTCCCGGCCCAGGGTGACCCTCGATCCCTTCTTGAGGGTCGAGCCGAAGGCGGTGGCCACCCGCAGGACCATCTCGGGGGTCAGGTCGACGTTGCCGATGCCGGTGACGCCGGCTTCGTCGAACAGCGCGCGGGCGCCCCGGCCCTCCCAGATGATCGACTTGGTGACGATCGCTCCGGGTTCGACGGTCTTATAGGGATATATCTTTACGTTAGGCTGAAGGATGGCGTTGTGGCCGATGTCGGCGTTGTCGCCCACCACCACCCCGTCCTCGACCCGGCCGCCCTGCTTGACGTCGGCGCTGCGCCCGACCACGCAGCCCCGCAGGCTGGTCCCGGGGCCGATGTAGGCGTTGTCGTGCACGATCGCCCGGTGCAGGAAGGCGTCGCGCTTCACGATCACGCCCGAGCCGACCACGGTGTACTCGCGCAGGCGGACGCCTGCCTCGATCTTGGTGAAGTCGCCGATGAGCACGGGCGCGGTCAGGACGGCGTCGGGGTCGAGCTCGGCCCCCTCCCCCAGCCAGACCCCGGGCCGGACCTGGAAGCCGCGGACGTCGACCTTGACCTTGCCGTCGAGGATGTCCTGGTGGGCGCGCTGGTAGGCCTCCAGGCTGCCGACGTCCTCCCAGTAGCCGTCGGCCACGAACCCGAACAGCGGCGCTCCCTGGGCCAGCAGGTCCGGGAACACGTCGCCGGCGAAGTCGGACGGCCGGCCGTCGGGGATGTGCTCGAACACCTCCGGCTCGAGCACGTAGATGCCGGTGTTGATGGTGTCGGAGAAGACCTGGCCCCAGTGGGGCTTCTCCAGGAACCGGTCGATGCGGCCGTCCTCTTCGGTGATGACGATGCCGAACTCGAGCGGGTTGGGCATCCGCTTGAGGACCACGGTGGCCAGGGCGCCGCGGCGGCGGTGGAAGCTGACCACCTCGTCGAGGTCGATGTCGGTGAGGGCGTCGCCGGAGATGACCACGAAGGTCTCGCCGAGCATCTCGGCGGCGTTGCGGACGCTGCCGGCCGTGCCCAGGGGGGTCGGCTCGGTGGCGTAGGTCAGGTCGACCTCCATGTCGGAGCCGTCGCCGAAGTAGTTGCGGACCTGGCTGGCCAGGAACTGGACCGTGACCACGATGTCCTTGAACCCGTAGTCGCGGATGTGCCGGATGATGTGCTCCATGATCGGCCGGTTGCCCACCGGGAGCATGGGCTTGGGCTGGTTGGCGGTGAGGGGCCGCAGGCGGGTGCCTTCCCCGCCGGCCATGATCACCGCCTTCACCGGGCCTTCACCGGCCGCTCCCGCAGGGACCGCGAGGCTGGGTGCGCGAGACGTCTGTCGCCATGGGGCTTTGGTTCCTTGTCTCTCGGCGCCCTGCCTGGGACGCGCTGGCCTTCGGGGCGACCGACCGGATGGGGTCGCCGGCGCCCGGGAGCCCGGACCGGGGATCATGGGTCCAGGCCGCTCGGCTGGCGGCCCGGCTCCTGTCATCCCGCTAGGAGCCGTCCCCCGCCCTGTGGCCGAGCTGTTCCAGCACCATTCTGACGTAGACCGCCCCGGCGAGGTAGTACATCGCCACCCCGGCCCATAGCAGCAGCAGCCCGATCACCCGGGCGGCGTCGGCCACGGCCACCCCGGTCGCCCCCAGGGTCAGCACCGGCAGGGCGAACAGCAGCACCAGGGTCGCCGCCTTCCCGAGGAAGATCACCTCGGGCGGCTCGATCCCGCGGCGCTTCAGCAGCGGCCACCCGCACAGCAGCACCAGGTCCCGGGCCACCAGCAGCACCGCCGCCTGCCAGGGGACGACCTCCCGGACCACCAGCGCGATCGCCACCGAGGCGATCAGCAGCCGGTCGGCCAGCGGGTCGAGCAGCTGCCCGAGCCGGCTCACCTGCCCGGTCCGCCTGGCCAGCCAGCCGTCCACCCAGTCGGTCGACCCCACCACCGCCGTCAGCGCGATCCCCCACCCGTAGCGCCCGGTGGCCAGCAGGTAGGCGCAGACCGGCATCAGCAGCAGCCGCACCAGGGTGACCGCGTTGGGCACCGTCCGGATGGCCGTTGAGACCCGCTGGGAGGGCCCTGGAGGACCGGGCTGCGGGTGGGACCGGTTGGTGTCGTTCATGCGTGGAGCGTAGTCCACCGCCCCCCGTTCGGTTGGTCGGGACGGCGAGATTTGAACTCGCGACCCCCAGTCCCCCAGAC
>CALGFH010000368.1 GCA_937881255.1 uncultured Actinomycetes bacterium | reverse complement strand
GGAGGTCGTGGCTGGCCAGGCAGTGCCAGGCCAGCTCGGCCGCCGAGGCGTCGTCCTCGGGGCCGGCCTCGGCCAGCAGGCGGGCGTAGGTGGCGTGCAGGCGGGTCCGCTCGCCGGGCAGCAGGACGCCGTAGACCGCCTCCTGGAGCAGGGCGTGGCGGAACCGGTAGCTCTCGTCGGCCGCCGAGGCCACCAGCACCTGCCCGGCGATGGCGTCGCGCAGGCCCCGCTCGACCTCGGCCTCGGGCCGCCCGGAGGCCGCCACCAGCAGCTGGTGCCCGACCCGGCGGCCGGCCACCGCGGCCACCTTGAGGACCTCCTGGGCCAGCTCGGACAGGGTCTCGATGCGGCCAAGGAGCACGTCGGCCAGGGCGTCGGGCAGGGCGATGTCGGCCCGGATGGCCCCGGCCGCGACCAGCTCCTCGGCGAAGAACGCGTTGCCCTCGGAGCGGGCCAGGATGCGGTCGACCACCGACGGGGGCACGGGCTGGCCGGCCACCGCCTGGAGGTGCTCGGCCAGCTCGACCCGGCCGAAGGGGGCCAGCTCGATGCGCTCCAGGTCGGGCAGGCGGACCAGCTCGGCCAGCAGCGGGCGCAGCGGGTGGCGGCGGTGGAGCTCGTCCGAGCGGTAGCTGGCCACCAGGGCCACCCGGCCGCCCCGCAGGGTCCGGATCAGGAACGCCAGCAGGTCGCGGGTGGAGCGGTCGGCCCAGTGCAGGTCCTCGATCACCAGCAGCAGCGGGGCCAGCTCGGACAGGCGGGCCAGCAGGGACAGCACCCCGTCGAACAGCTGGACCCGCTCGAAGCCGTCCCCGGGCGGCGGCGCCGGCGCGGCGTCGGTGGCCAGCTCGGGCAGCAGCCGGCCCAGGCTGGGCACGGCCGCGGCCAGTGGGGCGGCGACCGCGGCCTCGCCCGGGCGGGCGCCGAGGTCGCGGAAGGCGTCGACGAAGGGCACATAGGGGAGGCCGACGTCGCCGACCTCCATGCAGCCGCCGGTCAGCACCCGGGCGCCGCGGCTCTCGGCCCGGGCGGCCAGCTCGTCGAGCAGCCGGGTCTTGCCGACGCCGGCGTCGCCGGCGATCAGCCCGACGGCCGGCCGCCCGCGCTCGGCCCGGTCGAGCAGCCGGAGCAGGCGGTCCAGCTCCTCGGCCCGGCCGACGAAGCTGGTCGCGGTCGCGGAGGTCACGCCCGAAAGTATGGCCCGCCGGCCGACAGCGGGGCACGCGGGTCGCGCGGGTCGCCTTTGAGGATCCGGCCACCCTGCATCACGAACGGGACGTCGGCCAGCAGCTCCAGGTCGTCGAGGGGGTCGCCGGGGACGGCGATCACGTCGGCCAGGCGGCCCGGGGCCAGCGCCCCGACCCGGTCCTCCCAGCCGAGCAGCTCGGCCGCGACCACCGTTGCCGACTGGATGGCGGCCATCGTGGTCATCCCGTGCCTGGCCATGTAGGGCAGCTGGCGGGCGTTCCAGCCGTGCGGGTAGACGCCGCTGTCGGTGCCGTAGGCGATCTTCACCCCTGCCTTGACCGCCCTGGCGAAGCCGTCGCGCTGGGCCTGGGTGGTGGCCTCGTTCTTGGCCAGGGTCTCGGCCGGCCAGCCCTGCCGGGCCCCCTCGTCGGCGATGTAGTCGCCGTTGTAGATGTCGGCGACCAGGTAGGTGCCCCGCTCGGCCAGCAGGTCGGCCGCCTCGTCGTCCAGCAGCGAGCCGTGCTCGATCGAGCGGGCGCCGGCCCTGGCGGCGTTGACGATCCCCCGGGTGCCGTGGGCGTGGGCGGCGACATGCGTGCCCTGGGCGGCCGCCTCCTCGACCGCGGCGGCCAGCTCGGCCTCGGACAGCTCGGGGGCGCCGGGCCGGGTCCCGGGGGCGAGCACGGCCCCGGTGGCGATCACCTTGATGAAGTCGGCCCCGCCGTACAGGATCGCCCGCACCCGCCGCCGGACCTCCTCCGGCGAGGCCGCCTCGCCGAAGCGCAGGTCCAGGGGCAGCTCGATGTCGGGGGCCAGGCCGGTGACCGCCCCGCCGCCCCCGGGGACGGTCACGTACGCCCCCGCCACCGCCATCCGCGGGCCGGTCACGGTGCCGTCGCGGATCGCGTCCCGCAGGGCCACGTCGACGAACGCCCGGAAGGTGCCGACGTCGCGCACGCTGGTGAACCCGGCCAGCACGGTCGCGCGGGCGTTGCCGACCCCGCTGAGCGCCTCCTGGGCGGCGCTCCGGTCGATCGCCGGGATCCCCGACCCCTGGAGCTCGCCCACCAGGTGGGTGTGGCAGTCGATCAGCCCCGGCAGCAGCGTGTGCCCGGCCAGGTCGACGACCTCGGCCCCCTCGGGCGGCGACTGGCCGGGGTCGAGCGGGCCCTCGATCCGCTCCCCCCTGACCAGCAGCCCCCGCCCCTCCAGGACCTTCCCGGCCTCGACGTCGACCAGCCGCGCTCCCCGGACCGCGACCAGCCGGTCGCTCCCATCGCCCACCATCGCGCCTCCCTCGTGCCTGCCTTCCTCGCACCATGATGACCGATGGCGATTTCCCATTGGATCGGACAATCCGTAGAATCCGGCGCCGAGGACACGTCATGCCATCACGAAACCCCCGCCATCTGGCCGAGCACCGACTGCCCTGGCGCCTCATGCTGGTCGCCTTCGGGCTCACCTTCGCCGTGCTGGCCGCGCTGGTCGCGTCGGCCGCCCTGGTCCCCGAGGAGCCCCTGGTCCCCTCGGCGGTCCAGGACCTCCCGGCCGAGACGACCAGCCCAACGCTCCCGGCCGACCCGCCGCCGGTGGCTCCCTCCGGCGCCGGCACCGGGTCGTCGTCGTCCTCGTCCTCCACCACGACGGCGCCCTCGGAGCCGCCCCCCGGCGTCTCCCCGATCGCCCTGGCCGCCCAGGCCCCGACCAGCGCCGCGGCCCCGCGGGCGACCACCGGCACGACCAGCCCGCCGGCCACCCCGGCCCCTCCGGCCCCTACCACCACCGAGCCGCCCCCGGCCCCGGTGATCTCGGTCGCCCCGACGGCCACGGTCGAGCCGACCACCACCACGGCGGCGCCGACCACCACCACCGTCGAGCCGACCACCACCACGACGGCGGCCGCCCCCACGACCACGCTGGAGGCGGCCACCACCACGACCACCCTGCTGCTGGTGACCACCACCCAGTCGCCGACCGACGGGGCCCTGCTCGCCCCCCTCCTTGGTCTGCTCTACCTGCTCCGGGCCCACCTGCCGGCCCCGGGCCGCCACGCCCGCCCCGGGCCCTACCGCCTTCCTCAGGTGAGGTCGCGGTGGGCCACCAGGCGGGCGCCGAGGAGGGCCAGGACGAGGCCGTAGGCGGCGAACACCAGGGCGCCGGCCCACATGGGCAGGCTGCCGTCACCCGGCCTGGTCAGCGCCGAGGCGGCGCCCAGGGGCAGCCAGCGCTCCAGCCCCGGCTGCTGGAGGAGGCCGGCAAGGACGCGCTCGACCCCCTGCGACCACCACAGCAGGCCGACGACCAGGGCCGCGACCTGGTTGCGGAGCAGCGCGGCCAGCCCGGTCCCGGCCACGGCGAACAGGGCCACCGCGACGGCCAGCCCGGCGATCCGGGCGGCGACCCCGGGGTCGGCCACGGCGACCTCGATCCCCTTGGCCCGCAGCCAGGGCAGGCCGACGGCCAGCACCGCCGCCGAGGACGCCAGGGCCATGGCCAGGCCGGTGAGGCCGGCGGCGGCCAGCTTGGCCACCACCACCCGGCCCCGATGGGGGGTGACAAGGAAGGTCGGGGTGGCGGTGCCGTAGCGGAGCTCGCCGGCCATGCCGAGGATGCCGAGGATGAGGGCGGCCAGGGTCAGCGGCTGGGCCGGGACCAGGACCAGCTGGCGCAGGGCGTCCTCGCCGAGCGCCGGCTGCCCGGGCCGGCCGGCCAGCAGCAGCACGACCGCGATCAGGGCCGCGGTGCCCACAGCGGCCAGGACGAGCAGGGCCCGGGCGGTGCGGGTGGTGCGGAGCTTCACCAGCTCCGCGTGGACGAGCCGGGTCATGAGTGTTCTCCTTTCCTGCCGGTGAGCTCGAGGAAGACGTCCTCGAGGTTGGAGCGCTCGAAGCGCATCTCGTGGAGCACGACGCCCGCGGCCGCGGCCGCCTGGCCCACCTGCTCGGTGGAGGCCCCGGCGACCACCAGCCGGTCCGGGCCGTCCAGGGTCACCCTTGCGCCCCTGGCGACCAGCAGGTCGCGGAGGGCCTCGGGCTGCGGGGTCCGCACCCGCACGGTCCGGTCGGCGCCGGCGGTCAGAGCGGCCAGGGTCGACTGGGCGACCAGGCGGCCCCGGTCGATGATCACGACCTGGTCGACCGTCTGGGCGACCTCGGCCAGGACGTGGCTGGAGACGAGCACGGTCCGGCCCTGGTCGGCCAGGCCCCGGACCAGGCCGCGGAGCCAGTGGACCCCCTCGGGGTCGAGGCCGTTGGCCGGCTCGTCGAGGATCAGGACCTCGGGGTCGCCGAGCAGGGCGGCGGCCAGCCCGAGCCGCTGGCGCATGCCGAGCGAGAAGCCGCCGACCCGGCGCCGGCCGGCGGCGGCCAGCCCGGTCAGCTCGAGCGTCTGGTCGGCCCGGCCCGGGTCGATCCCGGCCGCGACGGCCAGGGCCCGCAGGTGGTCGCGGGCCGAGCGCCCGGGATGGAACCCGCTCGCCTCCAGGACGGCCCCGACCCGGCGCGCCGGGTCGGGCAGCTCCCGGTAGGGCCGGCCGGCGATGGTGGCCGTGCCGGCGGTCGGGGCGACCAGGCCGAGCAGCATCCGCAGGGTGGTCGTCTTGCCGGCGCCGTTGGGACCCAGGAAGCCGGCCACCGTCCCCTGGTCGATCTGGAAGTCGAGCTGGTCGACGGCGAGCACCTCGCCGAAGCGCTTGCTGAGCCCCTGCACGCTGATCGCCGCCATGGCGCGTCTCCTCCCTGAGCCGGTGACGCCGACGACGCTACGGGCCGGGCCGGCGGCCGTCGTCGGCCCGGCGGCCGCTCTTCGGGGTCGGCCTGGGGTCGCAGGCGGGGCCGGCCGTCGGCCTGGAGGTGCAGCCGGCGTGTCAGGAGGAGCCGGGGGTGATCAGGCCGGTCTCATAGGCCAGCATCACCAGCTGGGCCCGGTCGCGGGCCTGGAGCTTGGCCAGGACCCGGCTGACGTGGGTCTTGGCGGTGGCCGCGCTCACCACCAGCAGCTCGGCGATCTCGGCGTTGGACAGGCCCCTGGCCACCAGGGCCAGCACCTCCCGCTCCCGGTCGGTGAGCGAGGCCAGCGCGGCCGGGGTGACCTGGCTGGGCTCGGGCCGGCGGGCGAACTCGGCGATAAGCCGTCTGGTCACGCTGGGCGCGAGCAGCGCCTCCCCGGCCGCCACCACCCGGATGGCGGCCAGCAGGTCGGCCGGGGGCGTGTCCTTGAGCAGGAAGCCGCTGGCCCCGGCCCGCAGCGCCGCATAGACGTACTCGTCCAGGTCGAAGGTGGTCAGGACCAGGACGCGGACGCCGCCGGCCTGGTCGAGGGCGACGATCCGCCTGGTCGCCTCCAGCCCGTCCATCCGGGGCATGCGGATGTCCATGAGGACCACGTCGGGCAGCTCCCGCCGGGCCTGCTCGACCGCCTCGGCCCCGTCCCCGGCCTCGCCCACCACCTCCAGGTCGGGGGCCGACTCGACCAGCACCCGGAACCCGGCCCGGACCAGCGTCTGGTCGTCCGCGATCACCACCCTGATCGCCCCGCTCATCTGGGTGCCTCCTCGACCGGCAGGGTGGCCGCGACCCGGAAGCCGCCGCCGGGCAGGGGGCCGGCCTCCAGGGTGCCGCCGTAGAGGGCGGCCCGCTCGCGCATGCCGGCGATGCCGTGGCCGCCGTGCCCTTCGCCGCCGGGGCCGGTGCCGCGGCCGTTGTCGACCACCTCGACCTCGACCCGGCCGGGGGCGTGGCGGACCGCGACCCGGGCGGTGGCCGGCCCGGCGTGCCGGACCACGTTGGTCAGCGCCTCCTGGACGATCCGGTAGGCCGACAGGTCGAGCCCGGCCGGCAGCTCGGGCGGCGTCCCCTCGATCCGGACCTCGACCCGCACCCCGGCCCTGGCCACCTCGGCGGCCAGGGCCTCGACCTCGGCCAGGCCGGGCGCCGGGGCCAGGCTGCCGACGGCCCCGTCCTCCTGGCGGAGCACGCCCAGCAGCCGCCGCATCTCGACCAGGGCCTGGCGGCTGGTCGCCTCCACCGCGACCAGCGCCTTGCGTGCCTCCTCGGGCTGGCTGTCGAGCACGTGGACCCCGACCCCGGACTGCACGGCGATGATGCTCATGCTGTGGGCGACCACGTCATGGAGCTCCCGGGCGATCCGCAGCCGCTCCTCGGTGACCGCCCGGCGGGCCAGCTCCTCGCGGGCCTGCTCCAGCTCGGCCGCCCGCTGCTGGGCGGTGACGGCCGCCTCCTGGCGCCGCCGGGTCCCGTCGCCGAGCCACCAGGCCGCGGCCAGGATCAGGCCGTCGACCACCAGGCTCCCGCCGTCGCCGATCGACCGGGGCCTGGCCAGCCAGACCAGGAGGAGCAGGGCCTCGGTGGCGGCCAGGCCGGCCAGCGAGACGCGCCGCGGGCAGCGGGCGCCCACGGTGTAGAGGTAGATCAGCAGCGCGAAGGTGAGCACGACCAGGTTGAGCCCCAGCGCGGCGAACGCCGCCCCGGTGGCCAGCCCGGTGGCCAGCACGGCCAGGGGCCAGCGGCGGCGCACCGCGATGGGCAGGGTGTGGCCGAGCACCAGCAGGTAGGCGGCCAGGGACCGCGGCGACCCGGGGTCGAACGGGAGCACCGTGGCCAGCAGGGTCACGCCGGCGGCGGCCGTCGCCACCGCCAGCAGCCCGTCGAGGGCCCAGGGCCCGGCGGTGCGCAGCCGTTGCCGGCGGGCGTCCGGGACAACCATCGCCGCACCGTACCGCTCCAGGCCCCCGGCCGCGTCACCCTGGCGGCCGACCCGCGCCCTCCGCCTGGAGATGTACCCGCTGGGCCGCCTCAGCCGGCCGCGGCCGCCTCGGCGTACCAGCCGAGCAGCTCCTTGGCCCCCTCGCCGTAGCCCCGGCCGATCTCGAACCCCTCGCCGGTGACCTCGTCCCAGACCTCCACGAACTCGGGCTCCTCCCCGGCTGGTCGTCGGCTGGCTGACGGAACAACATCAGACCCGGGTCCGGGACAAGTGGCGGACCGTCGCCGGGCTGCGCGAAGATGCCGCCATGACCGAGCAGCCGCAGCAGCAGCAGGCCGAGGCCCCCGTCCCTGGCGAGGTGGTCGTCGGCGAGCCGACAGGACCGCAGGCGACCGAGTCGATCCCCAGCCCGGCCAAGGTGATGCGCATCGGCGCGATGGTCCGCCAGCTCCTCGAGGAGGTCCGCCACGCCCCCCTCGACGAGGCCGGCCGGGACCGGATGCGCGACATCTACGACATCTCGGTGCGCGAGCTGTCCGACAGCCTGTCGCCCGACCTGGCCCAGGAGCTGAGCCGGGTCGCCCAGCCCTTCGTCGGCGAGGAGATCCCCAGCGAGGCCGAGCTCCGGGTCGCCCAGGCCCAGCTCGTCGGCTGGCTCGAGGGCCTCTTCCACGGCATCCAGGCCACCCTGTTCGCCCAGCAGATGACCGCCCGCAACCAGCTCGAGGAGATGCGCCGCCGCGCCCTCCCCGGCCGCCCCGGCCAACCCGGCGACCCCTCGGGCCAGTACCTGTAGCGGCTTCTCCGTTCCCAGTGGGCTGAGGCATCTGATAATCTGATGCCATGAAGACGGTCAATGCCACGGAAGTCGCCCGGAACTTCTCCGAAGTGCTGGACGGCGTCGAGCATCGGCGGCAGACCTATGTGGTCACCCGGGCCGGCAAGCCCATCGCCCGCATCACGCCGGTCCCGTCCACCAACGGCCTCGAGGTCAAGCGGCTCCTCCGCGACCACGCCTCCGATGCATCGTGGGCGGCCGACCTGGCCACGCTACGAGCCTCGCTGATCGCCGAGGAGCGGGACTGGACCGGCTGATCCTGGACACGACGGTCGTGGTCGCCGGGGAGCGCGGCCAGATCAGGCTCGACGACCTGATCGGCGACGACGACGACGTCGCGATCCCCGCGATCACCGTGGCCGAGCTGCTGGTCGGCGTGGAGCTGGCTGACGCCGACCACCGGCCGGGGCGCCAGGCGCTGGTCGACTCCATCATCGCCACGATCCCGGTCGAGGACTACGACCTCGACGTCGCCCGGGCGCATGGGGAGCTGCTGGCCCACGCCTCCCGATCGGGTCGTCGCCGGGGTGCGCACGACCTGGTCATCGCGGCGACCGCGCGAGCTCGGGGACGGATCGTCGTCACCGCCGACCAGGGTGGCTTCGACGACCTTCCCGGGGTCGCCGTGCGCCTGGTCCCGCGCTCAACCCGGGAGCGATGAGAAGGCCAGAAGGGGAGGCGGGCGGTCGGGGGCGAGGACGACGATGGTGCCCTTCATGCCGGCGGGCCAGTGGCCGAGGACGTGGCAGCCGTAGAGGACCAGCCCTGGCTCCTCGAAGGTCCAGCTGAGGCGCCTGGTCTCGCCTGGGGGGACGGTGAGGGAGCCGCTGTGGCTATGGCTGTGGCTGTGGGCGTGGCCGCCGCTCGCCGGCATGAGCCGCATCTGGCGTTCGTGGTCGAGCTGGGTGGCGCGGTCGCCGAGGGTGAACTCGTGGGGGAGCTTGCCGGCGTTGGTGACCGAGAAGGTGACCCGGCGGCCGGCCCGGACCATGATCGCGTCCGGGCGGTAGCGGAAGCGGTCGTTCATCACCACCCGGACGGGGTCGCCGGTCGCCCAGGTGGGCCCCGGCTTGCGGTGGGCCACCCGGGGGGCGCGGGTCGACGGCGGGGCCGGCTGGTCGGGGGAGGGGGCGGCCAGCTCGGGGAGGGCGCAGGCGGAGGCGAGCAGGACCACGCCGGCCAGCAGGGCGGCGAGCGGGAGAAGGGCGCGGCGGGGCACGGCGGAACCGTCCCAACCCGGCCTAACGCCCGGGTAACCGGGCCGCCGGGCCGGCGACCGGGCGGGTCAGGGTCGCGGACGGTCAGGGGTCGCGGGGCGGGAACGGCTGGCCGTGGTTGTGGGTGATGGCCAGCCGGGCCAGCTCGACCCGGAGGGCGCGCTCGGTGAGGGCGGTCAGCGTGGTCCGGTCGGCCGACCCGGCCAGGTGGGCGACCGCGTCCCTGGCCGTCTCGACCAGGTCGGCCGGCAGCCGGAAGCTCATCCGGGTCCTGGCCGGGACCGGGGGCGGCGGCTCCGGGGCGGCCGCCGGGGGCCCGTCGAGCGGGTTCCAGACCCCGAGGTGCCGCCCGCCGCGGTCGCCCAGGGCCCGCGGTGCCGTGCCGACCCTCCTGGCCGACGGGGCCGAGGGCCCGGGGAGCAGGTCGTCGAGCCCGTCGCCGGCCCCGGGGCCGGGCAGCAGCTCGTCCAGGGCGTTGGACCCGCGGCCCCGCCGGGCAGGCGGGTCGGGGACCGGCTGCAGCCGGGGCCGCCGGGGCGGGGGCGCCGGCTCGTCGGCCGGCTCGGCGCTCAGGTCCCAGGCCGGGCCCGGCAGCAGGTCATCGAGCGCGTTGTAGGCGCCCATCCGCTTGGGTCTCGCCATCCGCGGCACTCCTCGCGTGGAACTCTGCCGCGGCGGCCCGGTAGTCGTGCGCCACGGAGCTGTCAGGGGCGTAGATGGTGACGGGGAGGCGGTGCCCTGGCGCCTCGGCGACCCGGACGCTCTCGCGGATCATGGTCTCCATGACCACGTCCCCGAACCGCTCGCGCAGGCTCTCGACGACCTCCCGCGACAGGGCCGTGCGCTTGTCGACCTGCGAGGCCAGCACGGCCGACAGCCGCAGGCGGCGGTTGAGCCGGAGCTTGACGGTGTCGATCGTCTGGTTGAGGGCGACCAGGCCGGCCAGCGGCATGACCCGGGTCTGGACCGGGATGAGGACCTCGTTGCAGGCGGCCAGGGCCGAGTAGCAGAGCAGGCCGAGGGCGGGCGGGCAGTCCATCAGGATGTAGTCCCACTGGTCGTGGGGGAGCTCGTCGACGGCCTGGCGCAGGATCATCTCGGCCCCGGCCTGGGTGGTGGCGTTGCGCTCGGCTCTCGTCATCCAGGACGACGACGGCACCAGGTCGAGGTTGTCGACGCCGGTCGCGCGGACCGCCTTCTCCAGCGGGGCCCCGTTCTCGAAGACCTCGTAGAGGGCGCGGGCGTCGACGGTGCCCAGCCAGGTGCTCGCGTTGGCCTGCGGGTCCAGGTCGATCACGAGCACGCGCCGGCCCTGCTCGGCAAGGGCGGCGCCCAGGTTGACCACGGTCGTTGTCTTCCCAACGCCGCCTTTCTGGTTGGCGACGGCGATTCGCCGCATGTGCACCACCTGTGGATAGGCGTTGTGGGCTGGCGGAAGGGTACAACACGGATCCTGCCGCGTCGGGGAGGTTGGCAGGGTTTACGATCCGGTGATGGCGACCCACCGCTTCGAGACCGTGCTGGAGGCCGAGGGCAGCGGCGTGTTCTTCGAGGTGCCGCTGGACGTCCCGGCCGTCTTCGGCAAGGCCAGGGCCCCGGTCAGGGGCACCATCAACGGCCAGCCGTTCCGCAGCACCGTTGCCGTGTACGGCGGCCGCTCCTACCTGCCGGTCAACAAGGCCCTGCGCGAGGCCGCCGGGGTCGCGGCCGGCGACGCGGTGGTGATCGAGCTGGAGGCGGACGACCAGCCCCGCACCGTCGACCCGCCGCCCGACCTGGCCGCCGCCCTGGCCGCCGACCCCGAGGCCAGGGCCGCCTTCGACGGCCTCTCCTTCACCCACCAGCGCGAGTACGCCGCCTGGGTGACCGAGGCCAAGCGGGAGGCGACCCGCGCCCGGCGGGTCGCCCAGACCGTCCAGATGCTCCGCGACGGCCGCCGCCACCCCTGACCTGGGTGCTCCGGCCGGGGTGCCCTGGCCCTAGCCGGCCCGCTCCACCGGCCGGCCGTTGCGGGTGCGGGCCTCGACGACCAGGCTGCCGTTGGCCTTGGCCCACTCGGTCAGGGCCGCCACCGGCTCGCGCAGGCTGGCGCCCAGGGGGGAGAGCGAGTACTCGACCCGGGGCGGCACCTCGGGGAAGATGCGCCGCTCGACCAGCCCGGCCCGCTCCAGCTCGCGCAGGGTCCGGGTGAGCATCTTGCCGGAGATGCCCCCGATCTGGTGGCGCAGCCACGAGTGCCGCTTGGGCCCGTCGACCAGGCACCCGGCGACGAGCACGGCCCACTTGTCGGCGATGAGGGCGAGGGCGGCCCGGGAAGGGCAGCGGGCGCTGTAGACGTCCGCCGCTGATCGCTGGTCGGCCTGTCCCGGTATGTGAGACATGCGCCGAGCATACCCTGTAGCCACGTGGGTTGCTGAACTTCCCTTGAGCACTTATGGTGCCCTTGGGAACGCAATAGCCCCTAAGTCGTCGCGGAACCCAGAAGGTACGCGGCGGTGTACCGGAGGGAGGGGCTAGTGGTGGTCATCAAGGTCCAGCAGGCTCCAGCCGAGCATCTTGAGTACAGAACTACCGGATGCGCAGGAGCTTCGCCGCTGCCGGCTCGACACACCATGAGCGGTGGGAGGTCCGGTCCGGACCATGACCGTATGAGGGAGTCCAATGCGCCAACCCAAGCCGAGTGAGCCCAAGCACCTGACCGCGTCGCAGGCCGCGGCCCTGCTCCAGGTGTCTCCGAAGACCGTGTCCCGCTGGGCCAAGGAGGGCAAGCTGCCCTTCGTCCGCACCCTGGGCGGCCACCGCCGGTACCCGGACAGCGAGATCCGGGCGCTGGTCGACAGCCTGTCCGAGCGGCCGACGTCCGACGGGGACCAGAGCTCCGGCTCCCGCTCGGCCTAGGCAAGCCGTCACCGACCGCCAGGGGGCCGGCGGTCGTTCCAGCCTGCGTGCCGGCTCCTCAGTTTCCTTGTTGATTTGTCGTGGAATCACCAAGGTATGCGGATCGCGCTTATTGCTCCTCCTTGGTACACCATCCCGCCCAGCGGCTACGGCGGCATCGAGTGGGTGGTCGCGCTCTTGGCCGACGG
>CALGFH010000367.1 GCA_937881255.1 uncultured Actinomycetes bacterium | reverse complement strand
TGGTGGCGGCTGGCGTGCACCCGGTCCAGGTGGAACCCGTGGGTGCGGTCGGCGACGCGGAGGGTCCAGACGCTGGCGTAGAAGGCCCACCCGCCCTGGCACGCCGGCATCCAGCGGGTCTCGAGTTCGCTGGTGCCGGCGATCGAGGTCGGACGCGAACCGTCGCCGAGAATGGACATGCCGAATGCCAAGTGGCCCCCCCAAAATCGACCCTCTGGGTCCTGGACGGACGCTGTCTGCGGCTAGAGCAAGCATGGTAGGGATCCTCCAGGCTGCCCAGCGGCAATCGTCGTACCGGCGGCTGGGTCAGACAGCGTAGCTTCGCGCCAAGCTGCCGTTCTGCCCGTCTTCGCCGCCCCCGCCAGTGCCTATAGTGGTCATCCGACGACGAGCGGGAGGGGCATCGTGCGGGTACTGGTCACCGGGTCCGACGGCTACATCGGGGCGGTCATGGCCCCCTACCTGGCCAGGGCCGGCCACGAGGTGGTCGGCCTGGACAGCCTGCTGTTCGCCGACTGCACCTTCGGGCCCGAGCCCGAGAAGGTCCCCACCCTGGCCAAGGACATCCGCGACGTCGGCCCGGAGGACCTGGAGGGCTTCGACGCCGTGGTCCACCTGGCCGCCATCTCCAACGACCCGCTCGGCAACCTCAACCCGGGCTGCACCTACGACATCAACCACCTGGCCTCGGTCCACCTCGCCCGGGTGGCCAAGCAGGCCGGGGTGGGCCGCTACCTGTACTCCTCCTCGTGCAGCCTCTACGGGGCCTCCGACAACGACGGCTTCCTGGACGAGCAGGCCCCGTTCAACCCGGTCACCCCCTACGGGGAGTCCAAGGTCCTGGCCGAGCGGGACATCGCCGAGCTGGCCGACGACAGCTTCAGCCCGACCTACCTGCGCAACGCCACCGCCTACGGGGTCTCGCCCCGGCTGCGGGGCGACGTGGTGGTCAACAACCTGGTCGGGGTGGCCTTCGCCACCGGGGCGGTGCACCTGATGAGCGACGGCACCCCGTGGCGGCCGCTGGTCCACGTGCTCGACATCTCCAACGCCTTCCTGGCGGTGCTCCAGGCGCCCCGCGACCTGGTCCACAACCAGGCCTTCAACGTCGGCCGGACCGAGGAGAACTACCGCATCCGCGAGGTCGCCGAGCTGGTCCGCGAGGTCGTGCCGGGCAGCGAGGTCACCTTCGCCGAGGGCGCCGGCCCCGACCTGCGCTGCTACCGGGTCGACTGCGCCAAGCTGGCCACCCTCCCCGGGGTCGAGCTGCGCTGGACCGTCCGCCAGGGGGTCGAGCAGCTGTACGCCGCCTTCAAGGAGCACGGCCTGGACGCGGCCGACCTCGGCGGCTGGCGGTTCCAGCGGATCGCCCGGATCGGGGCCCTCCTGGAGGCCGGCCGCCTCGGCCCGGACCTCCGTTGGCAGGCCGCCTGACCTGCGATCGACGTACCCTCCCGACGTACCGGGATTACGGATCGCGGCGGATCAGCGGACAGAGCAGGCTCTCTAGACTTCGGGTGTGGACCAGGAACCCGGACCTCACCGGCCGGCCGAGACCCTGGCCCCAGATTCGGGGGGCCTTGCCGAGCGCGTCCGGCGTGACGCCCCGCTCGCCCTCCTCGACCTGGTCGTCGCCCTCGTCGCCTACCTGCTGACCCTGGTCCTGCGCTTCGACGGGTCGGTGCCGCCCGGCTACTGGTGGAACTTCTGGGCCTTCATGCCCTTCGCCATCGCCGGCCACCTGGTGATGAACCAGCGCTGCGGCCTGTACGGGCCCATGTGGCGCTACGCCAGCGTGCTCGAGGCCCGCCGCATCGTCCGGGCCGGCGTGCTCGGCGGCGCCGGCGTCGTCCTGGCCAACCTGCTCGTCCAGGTCGCCTCGGGCGGGTTCCGGGCCCTGCCCCTGTCGGTGACCATCTTCGGGGCCGTGCTCAACCTGCTCGGCACCGGGGCCATCCGCTTCCAGAGCCGGCTGTTCGCGGCCAGGCAGCGGTCGCTGGTCGCCGACCGGCACCGGGTGCTGGTCGTCGGGGCCGGCTCGGCCGGCTCGATGATGCTGAAGGACCTGCTCCACAGCCCATCGCTCGGCCTCTTCCCGGTCGGGGTGGTCGACGACGACCGGCGCAAGGTCGGGCGGCGGCTGCACGGCATCCCGGTGCTCGGCACCCTGGCCTCGATCCCCCGGGTGGCCGACCGCTACCAGGTCTCGGCCGTCCTGCTGGCCATCCCGTCGGCCACCGACGACCTGGTCAGGGACGTGGCCGGGATGTGCGAGCGGGCCCACGTCACCCTCAAGGTCCTGCCCAGCGTCCACGAGACCGTCGGCGGCAAGGTCACCGCCCGCGACCTGCGCGACCTGCGCATCGAGGACCTGCTGGGGCGCAAGCAGGTCGAGACCGACCTCGAGTCGGTCAAGGGCATGCTGCGGGGCCGCCGGGTGCTGGTGACCGGGGCCGGCGGCTCGATCGGCTCCGAGATCGCCCGCCAGGTGGCCAGCTTCGGGCCGGCCTCGCTGATCCTGCTCGACCACGACGAGACCCACCTGCACGACGCCGTCATGTCGCTGGACGAGTACCGCGACGACCTGGCCGGGGCCAACGGCGAGGTCGACCTGGTGGCGGCCGAGATGCGGGTCGAGGTGGTGCTGGCCGACATCCGCGACCGGGAGCGCGTGTTCAGCGTGTTCATGCGCTCGCGGCCCGACATCGTCTTCCACGCCGCCGCCCACAAGCACGTGCCCGTGCTCGAGATCCACCCCGAGGAGGCGCTGGCCACCAACGTGCTCGGCACGGCCAACCTGGCCGACGCGGCCGTGGCCACCGGGGCCGGCCACTTCGTGCTCATCTCCACCGACAAGGCGATCAACCCCAAGAGCGTCATGGGCGCCTCCAAGTGGCTGGCCGAGCAGGTGGTCCGCAGCCTCCAGGACTCCGAGACGGTGCTGTGCGCGGTCCGCTTCGGCAACGTCCTCGGCAGCCGGGGGAGCGTGATCCCGACCTTCTTCCGGCAGATCTCCCGGGGCGGGCCGGTGACCGTCACCGACCCCAACATGACCCGCTACTTCATGAGCGTGCAGGAGGCGGTCCAGCTGGTCCTGCAGGCCGCGGCCCTGTCGATCGGGGGCGAGGTGTTCACCCTCGACATGGGCGAGCCGGTGCGGATCATGGACCTGGCCGAGCGGCTCATCCGGCTGTCGGGCCGGATCCCCGGCCGGGACGTCCCGATCGAGATCACCGGGGTCCGGGCGGGCGAGAAGATGGTCGAGGACATCGTCGCCGGCGACGAGGAGCAGCTGCCCAGCGGCCACCCGGCGATCGTGGTCTCGCGGCCGCCGGTGCCCGACCGGGCCGCCGTCCACCGGGCCCTGACCGAGCTCGAGTACCTCAGCCCGGAGGGACTGGCCTCCGAGCTGGCCGGCCGGATGGTCGACCTGGCCACCGGCTCCCTGCACCCGGCGCCCGCGGTCGTACGCGACTCGGCCGTCATCTAGAGGACCTGTCCATGCGATCCACCGCCTCTCTCCGACGCCGCATCCTGGCCCGCGACGCCCGGGTGGCGGTGGTCGGCCAGGGCTACGTGGGGCTCTCGCTGGCCTGCGCGGCCGCCGAGGCCGGGTTCCCGGTCACCGGCATCGACACCGACCCGGCCCGGGTGGCCGCCCTGGCCGCCGGCGAGCTGTGCGTCCCCGGGGTCGACGAGGGCGCCTTCCAGCGGGGCGTGGCCACCGGCCGGCTCGACTTCGCCACCGGCGGCCAGGCCCTGGCCACCGCCGACGTGGTCTGCATCTGCGTGCCCACCCCGGTCCGCGACCACACGCCCGACCTCTCCTTCGTCGAGCAGGCCTGCCGCGACGTGGCCGAGCACCTGACCGGGGGGCGGCTGGTGGTGCTGGAGTCGACCACCTACCCGGGCACCACCAACGAGCTGGTCGCCCCCCTGCTGGAGGCGTCCGGCCAGCGGGTCGGGCGGGACTTCCTGCTCGCCTACTCGCCCGAGCGCATCGACCCGGGCAACCAGGAGTTCCACTTCGCCAACACCCCCCGGATCGTCGGCGGCACCACCGCCGAGGCGACCTCGGTGGCGGCGCTGTTCTACGAGCAGATGATCGAGAAGGTGGTGACCGTGTCCTCGGCCCGGGCGGCCGAGCTGGCCAAGCTGCTCGAGAACACCTTCCGCCACGTCAACATCGCCCTGGTCAACGAGATGGCCATGGTCTGCCACGAGACCGGCATCGACGTCTGGGAGGTCATCGCGGCCGCCGCCACCAAGCCGTTCGGCTTCATGGCCTTCACCCCCGGCCCCGGGGTCGGCGGCCACTGCATCCCGCTCGACCCGGCCTACCTGGCCTGGCAGGTCCGCCGCGACGTCGGCCACCAGTTCCGCATCCTCGAGCAGGCCCAGGACGTCAACGCCCAGATGCCCGGCTGGGTGGCCCGCCGCATCGGCGAGGCCCTCAACGAGCACGCCAAGGCGCTCAAGGGCGCCCGCGTCCTGGTCCTCGGCGTGGCCTACAAGCCCGACGTCGGCGACGTCCGCGAGTCGCCGTCGCTGCGGGTGATGGCCGCCCTGGCCCGCCGCGGGGCCAAGCTCTCCTTCCACGACCCGTTCGTGGACGCCATCGATCTCGACGGCCGCCGCCTGCAGCGCACCGCCCTGACCCCGAGGGCGGTCGCCGGCGCCGACCTGGTCGCGCTGCTGACCCCCCACTCCAGCTACGACCTGGAGTGGCTGGCCCGGTCGGCCGCGCTGCTGTTCGACGCCCGCCACGCCATCGAAGGAGACCCGGGCAACCTGGTCCGGCTCTGAGGGCTGCGGGATCATCCGACTCATTACGTTAGCGTCCAGCAGAGGTGGGCATCATTACCGCGCAGATTTCGGGCAACGCTCAAATCGAGCTCGGGGGGGCCATGAGATCGGTCGCGGTCGGCACCAGGGCGGCCGAGCGACGACGCCTTGACCTCGATCTGACGCGGGGCGTGGTGGTGGCCTGCCTCGTGTTCTTCCACGCGGCGTACACGCTCAACTCGGCCAATCCGATGCTGATGCGGAGTGCCTTCCTCGCCAAGCTGTTTGCGATGCCGCTGATGTTCGTCGTCGCCGGTGCCGGCATCTGGTTCTCGCTGCGCTCCCGGGTCGCCAGGGCGTTCGTCACCGAGCGGCTCAGGCGGCTACTGGTGCCGCTGGTCGTCGGCATCGTGCTGGTCGTCCCACCGCAGGTCTACTACTCGCTGCGCAGCAACGGCGAGGACCCAGGACCGTACTGGCAGTTCCTCGGCCGTTTCTTCGGGTCCGGGCTCTTCGAGTCAGCCCATCTCTGGTTCCTCTGGTACTTGCTGCTCTACAGCGTGGCCCTGCTGCCCCTGTTCCTGTGGCTGAGGCTCGAGTCCGGACGGCCGACGCTGGACCGGATGGCCCTCCTGAGCACCCGTCCAGGTGGGCTCTTCCTGCTTGGGGCGCCGGTCGCCGTCGTCGAGGCGGCTTTCGGAAGCGCCGGTGCCGGCGGCTGGAACGTGCTCGCCTACGTCTCCTTCCTCGTGCTCGGGTTCCTCATCTCCGCCGAGCCTCGAATCCGGGATGCGGTGCTGGCGGCATGGTGGCAGGCGGTCCTGGTCGGCATTGCCGCCCTGGCTGCGCTGTTCGTGATCGTCCACTGGGACATCGGCGGCGCCGACCAGCAGCTGGGCACCGGGTACACGTTCTGGGCCATCGTGTGGCGACTGCTGAAGGGGATCGCCGGCTGGGCGTGGACGCTGGCGGTCTTCGGTCTCGGGAACTATCTGGCCGGGCTCGCCTCCAGGCGGCTGCGGTCCCCGGCCGCCGACGACGGCAGGCCCGGTACCGCGCGACTGGGCTGGGTCGACCGCGCCGCCAGGTACGCGAACCAGGCCGTCCTGCCCTTCTACGTCCTGCACCAGACCCCGATCGTGATCATCGGGTTCTATGTGGTGCAGTGGGACCTCAACCTGTTCGCCAAGTACCTGATCATCAGCCTGTCCTCGCTGGCGGTCACGCTGCTGATCTATGACCTCGCGATCAGGCGGGCCAACGTTACCCGGGTAATGTTCGGCATGCCGCGGCGCTAGCGGGCGCCGCGGGTCGCGCCCAGGCCGAGGCCGGAGGCGACCCAGGCGGCCTGGCCGGCCAGGCCGTCCTCCAACGACACCTGGGGACGGTAACCGAGCAGGGCCTCGGCCCTGGTGCCGTCGGCGCCGGTGTGGCGGGCGTCGCCGGCCTGGGCCGGTGCCCGCTCGATCTCCAGCCGCCGCCCGGTGACCTGGCCGACCAGCTCCAGCACCTGGTTGAGGGTGACCCGGCGGCCGCCGCCGACGTTGATCGCCTCGGCGTGGATCGGGGCCGTCATGGCCAGCAGGTTGGCCTGCACGGCGTCGTCGACGTGGGTGAAGTCGCGGGTCTGCTCGCCGTCGCCGTAGACGGTGATCGGCCGGCCGGCGTAGGCGGCGTCCAGGAAACGGCGGAAGGCCATGTCAGGACGCTGCCGGGGCCCGTAGACGGTGAAGTACCGCAGCGTCGCCACCGACACCTCGGCCACCCCCGGCCGGGCATAGGCCAGGCACAGATGCTCGCTGGCCAGCTTGGTGACCCCGTAAGGGGAGACCGGCCGGGTGATCGACTCCTCGGTGGTGGGGTAGACCGGGGCGTCGCCGTAGACGCTCGAAGAGGAGGCGGCGACCAGCCGGGGCACACCCGTACGGGCGAGCGCCTCCAGCAGGCATTGGGTGCCGAGGATGTTGTGGTGCACGTAGATGGCGAAGTCGCGGCCCCAGGAGGCGCGGACCCCCGGCTGGGCGGCCTGGTGGAACACCACCGAAGCCCCCTCCAGCCAGGCGTCGAGGGCCAGGGTGACCAGGTCGCCCTCGACCAGCCGGAAGGAGGAGCTGGCCAGCAGCCGCTCCAGGTTCGCCCGCTTGGCGGCCGGTGGGTAGGCGGTGGTGAAGCAGTCGATCCCGACCACCTCGTGGCCGCGCTCGACCAGCGCCTCGGCCAGATGGGAGCCGATGAAGCCGGCCACCCCGGTGACCACGACGTGGCCCTGCCTGGTCAGATCCTCGTGACGCATTCAGCACGCTTCCTGGTCGTTATCCGAGATGCTCGTTCGTCCCTGCACGGTACGTCCGGTCGGTCTGCTTGCCCATCTGCCACTGGACGTACCGTCCGTACACCAACTGCACCAACCACGTCGGGCCCCGGCCGCCGTCACCGCCAGGGTCAGGGCGACCCCGGCGGCGAGTTCGGCCCCGGCCACGGCGGCGGCCCCGGCCAGGGTCGGCCGAGTGCCGGCGACCCGGGCGGCCACGTACACCAGCCCGAGCTGGACGGCTGCGACCACCACCGCCCCCAGCGGGCCGCCGGGCACGCATCGGAGCACGCTGCGCCGCTCCCGGTCGAGCTGGCGGGCCACCGGCTCGACGGCCAGCAGGCCAAGGCAGGCGGCCCCGCCCACGACCGCGCTGGGCCGTCCGGCGCCGCCGGTGGCGACCACCCAGCCGAGCGACCCGGCCACCGCCCACGACCCGGCCCGTCCCAGCGAGGCCAGCGGCCAGGGCCAGCCCAGCAGGGCCAGGGGCAGGGCCGCGCCCAGCGCCACCAGGGCGGCCTCGGTGTCGGGCACGGTCGACCAGATCCCGGCAAAGGTGACGGCCAGCAGAACCGGACCGAGGCCGCGGCCGCTCGAGCGGGCGTCGAAGCCCGCCAGCAGCGGCCCGGCGGCGAGCGCCACCACGGCCGCGGCGGCCAGGGCCCAGCCGTTCGGCGGCGGCCAGCCCGGGACCGCCGGCCCCGGAGCCAGCGCCAGCCCGGCCACGAACGCGGCCGCGAACAGCAGCCCGTGCACCGGAACGGGGCCGGCGGCGAGGGCCGGACGCCGCCGGCCGGCCCGGGCCAGCAGAAGCCCGACAGCCAGCGCGACCACGCCCAGGAGCAACCCGGCGAGGAGCTCGTCGCTGCCGGCGGCGGCGCGCAGCGTCCCCATCAGGCCAGGAGCTCTCCGTAGACGTCCTCCATCCGCCCGATGGCGGCGCGGATGTCGAAGTCGGCCGCCCGGCGGCGGGCGGCCTGCCCCAGCCGCTCCCGGAGTGCCGGGTCCTCGAGCACGGTGACGATGCCGGTGGCCAGGGCGCCGGGGTCGCCCGGCGGGACCAGCAGCCCGTGACGGTCGTGGGTGACCAGCTCGGGGAGGCCGCCGACGCTGGTCACGACTGGCGGCCGGCCCAGAGCCATCGCCTCCATCAGGGCGATCGAGAGGCCCTCGTGCCGCGACGACAGGGCGAACACGTCGAGGGCGGCGGCCACCCGGGGCACGTCCTCGCGGAAGCCGGCGAAGATCACCGTCTCGCCCAGGCCGAGCCGTTCGGCCTCGCGGCGCACCTGGCCCTCGAGCGGGCCCTGGCCGACCAGCACGAAGCGGACGTCGGGCACGGACCGGCGGACCAGCGCGGCCGCCCGGAGCAGGTCGCCGTGGGCCTTCTCGGCCCGGAAGTTGGCCACCGTCCCGACCAGGGGCGCGGCCGGGCCGACGCCCAGCTCCTCGCGGACCCCGTCCGGCGCCGGCGGCCCCAGCGCCGCCGGGTCGAGGCCGTGGTAGAGGGTCTCGGTCGGGGGCAGCCGGCGCCAGCGCAGCGGCAGCGGGTACCGGATCGAGGAGCGCACCTGCTCGGAGACGCAGAACACGTGGTCGTTGCGGGCGAAGGTGGCTAGGTTGGCCCAGTAGGTCGGGGGCTTGTAGGACTCCCAGACGTTGTGCTCGGTGTAGACCAGCCGGGGCCGGTCCCGGCCCCAGAGCGCGACCCGGGCGCCGATGGCGGCATAGGGCAGGTGGGCGTGGACCAGGTCGATCCGGCGCTCCCGGACCAGCTCCCGGAGGCGCCGCAGCCAGCCCCGGCCACCGTCGCCGCCCAGGCAGGTGACGGCCATCCCGCGCCGGGCCAGCTCGGCCGCCAGGGCGTCCTTGGCCGGCAGCAGGTAGGCGACCTCGTAACGGAAGCGGTCGTGGTCCAGGTGGGGGGCGGCGCTGGCCAGCAGCTGCTCGGCCCCGCCGCGGCCCAGGCCCTTGATCAGGATCAGGACCCGCTTCACGCCGCCCCCAGGCCCTGGTACAGCTCCAGGTAGCGCGGGGCGACGGCGTGGATCTCGAACCGCTCGCGGCAGCGGTCGCGGGCGGCCTCGCTGAGCCGCTCGCGGCGGTCGGCGTCGGCCAGCACGGCGATCACGTGGTCGCCCAGGCCGGCCAGGTCGCCTGGCTGGGCGAGCAGGCCCGTGACCCCTGACTCGACCACCTCGGCCACCCCGGCCACGGCGTAGCCGGCCACCGGTAGGCCGGCCATGCCGGCTTCGATCACCGTGGCCGGCATGCCCTCCGAGCAGCTCGCGAACAGGACAACGTCGCTGGCCGCGAGGACGTCGGCCACGTCGCCGCGGACCCCGGCCAGCAGCACCCGGTCGCCGGTCCCGTGCCTGGCCACGGCCGCCTCGACCTGGCCCCGCAGCGGGCCGTCCCCGGCCAGCAGGTGCCAGGCCCGCGGCCGCTCGGCCAGCGCCCGGGCCGCGACCTCGACGTGCGCCAGCGGGTCCTTCTCCCAGGTGAGCGCCCCCAGCGACAGGATCACCTCGGCGTCGGCGGGGATGCCGAGGTGCCGGCGCATCCCCGCCCGGCCGCGGGTCGGGGCCAGCCGGGCGGCGTCGACCCCGTTGGGGATGGTGACCACGTGCCGTGCCGGCAGGCGGAAGACCTCGAGCGTCTCCTGGCGGACGGCCTCGGCCACGGCCACGATCCGGGTCGCCCGGCGCATCAGCCGGCCGTAGACGACCCGGCGGGGGCCGGAGGCGATCGAGGCCGGGGTCGACCCGATCCGGCGGTAGACGACCCGGCGGCGGCCCCCGGCCGCGCCGGCCACCACGTACTTGAGGGCCTCGCCGCCGTGGGCCTGGACGACGTCGGGGGCGAACTCCCGGAGCAGCCGGCGCAGCCCGGCCACGCCGGGCAGGCCCATCCGCACCCCCGGCACCCCGGCCGCATCGGCGCCGAGCACGGTGGCCGGGGCTCGGAAGGGCACGGCCAGCCCGTCCGGCGCCCGCAGGACCGCCACCTGCTGGGTGACCCCGGCGTCGTCGAGGGCGCCGACCAGGTCGGCGGTGAAGATCTCGGCCCCTCGGCGCTGGCCGGTGGCCACGACGTGCAACACTCGCACCGCTAGCCTCCCGACCCTGGAGCGACCCGGTGCGCGTGCTCTACCTGATCGACAGCCTGGTGCCCGGCGGCGCCGAGCGCTCCCTGGCCGCCATGGCCCCCCACCTGGTGGCCGGCGGCATCGTGCTCGAGGTCGCGACCCTGCACGAGCGCCCCGGCGTCCAGGCCGAGCTGGCCGCCGCCGGGGCCGGTCTGCACTCGCTGGCCGGCGGGGGCGGACGAGCCGGCTGGGCCCGGCGGGCGCAGCGGCTCATCCGCGACCGGCGGCCCGACCTGGTCCACACCACCCTGTTCGAGGCCGACCTGGCCGGCCGGGTGGCGGCCACCGTCTGCCGCGTCCCGGTCGTGTCCAGCCTGGTCAACGTGGCCTACGGGCCGGAGCAGCACGCCGGCGCCGGGGCCGGCGCCGCGGCCAGGCTGCGGGCCGCGCAGCTGGCCGACGCCCTGACCGCCCGCCGGGTGGTGCGCTTCCACGCCATCTCGGCCCACGTCGCCGACGTCATGGCGCGGCGGCTCCGGCTGCCCCGGGCACGGGTGGAGGTCATCCCGCGCGGCCGCGACCCGCGCGACCTCGGCACACGCGAGCCGGGACGCCGGGCCAGGGCCAGGGCCCGGCTGGAGCTGGACGAGCGCACCCCGGTGATCCTCGCCGCGGCCCGCCAGGAGCACCAGAAGGGCCTCGACGTGCTGCTGGAGGCCGTCCCGGCGGTGCTGGAGCAGGTCCCGAGGGCCAAGGTGGTGGTGGCGGGCCGGCCCGGGAACCAGACGCCCCTGCTGCGGTCGGCCGCGGCCCGCCTGGGGCTGGAGGGGACCGTGCGGTTCCTTGGGGCCCGCCAGGACGTCCCCGAGCTGCTGTGCGCGGCCGACGTCTTCGTGGTGCCCTCCCGCTGGGAGGGCCTGGGCAGCGTCCTGCTGGAGGCGATGGCGCTGGAGGCGCCGATCGTGGCCAGCGACCTGCCGGCGGTCCGCGAGCTCGTCCGCGACGGCGACACCGCCCTGCTGGCCCCGCCCGGCCAGCCGCCGGCCCTGGCCGCCGCCATCGCGGCCACCCTGGCCGACGGCGACGACGCGGCGGCCCGGGCCAGCTCGGCCCGGGCCCGGTTCATGGCCGAGTACACCGTGGAAGGCGTCACCGGGAAGATGCTGGCCTTCTACGACCATGCGCTGCCCGTGGCCAGATAGGGAGCCGGGGCCGAGGTCTCGTCCAGCCAGGCCTGGAACATCAGCACGTCCCACAGGTGGTACTGCCAGTCGCGCCGACCGCTGAGGTGCTCGGCCCAGCGGTCGCGGACCTGGGCCGGGTCGAGGTAGCCGTCCGCGGTCAGGCGGTCGGCGGCCAGCAGCGTCTCGGCCCAGTCCCGGAGCGGCCCCCGGAGCCACCGGTCGATCGGCACGCCAAAGCCCATCTTGGGTCGTTCGATCAACCGCCTGGGGACATAGCGGTACAGGACCTGCCGCAGCAGCCACTTGGTCTGCCCGTCGCGGATCTTGAGGTCCATCGGCACCCGCCAGGCGAGCTCGACCACCCGATGGTCGAGCAGCGGCACCCGGCCTTCCAGGCTGACGCCCATGCTGGCCCGGTCGAGCTTGACCAGGATGTCGCCGGGGAGGTAGGTGACCAGGTCCAGGTACATCATGTGCTCGACGACCCCGGGGACGTCCGCCCACTGGCCAGGGTCGGTCACGGCCGTCGGCAGCTCGCTGGCCCCGCGGACGAGCGCGTTCGGCTGCTTCCAGTGCGACACCAGATCGAGGTAGATCGCCTCAGGGCTGTCGAGCCCGAGCACGCCGGCCAGCTTGTGCAGCTTGTCGCCGGCGAGCCGGTGGTCCGCGGTCCGGGGAGCGAGCGGCCCGGCCCGCCGCAGGAGCCGCTGCCACGCCTCCGGCG
>CALGFH010000366.1 GCA_937881255.1 uncultured Actinomycetes bacterium | reverse complement strand
CCGCGAGGGTGGACGGACCGTCGGCGCCGGCCGCGTCATCAAAATCCTCAAGTAGGATCGGAGATTCCTTTCAGATCCTCAAGGTAGGATCGAGATTCACGCTGCGCGCAGGAAGGAACCTCCATGGCGACCACCGACATCCGGCCCACCATCACCCTGGCCTGTACCGTCTGCAAGCACCGCAACTACACCACCAGGAAGAACAAGCGGAACGACCCCGACCGCGTCGAGCTGAAGAAGTACTGCCGCTGGTGCGGGCGCCACACCGCCCACCGGGAGACGCGCTGACGCCGTGCCGCTGAACCAGGCCCTGGTGGGCAAGGCGTACCCGGCCGTCAGGTACGAGGTCGGCCGGGAGAAGCTGCGCGAGTTCGCGATCGCGGTCGGCGAGACCGACCCGATCTACCACGACGAGGCCGCGGCCAGGGCGGCCGGCCACCCCGACCTCCCGGCGGTGCCGACCTTCGCGGTGGTGCTGTCGCTCCGGGCCGGCCAGGTCGTCTACGGCGACCCGGAGCTGGGGCTCGACTACTCCAGGGTCGTCCACGGCGAGCAGGAGTTCGTCCACTACCGGCCGATCCGGGCCGGCGACCGGCTGCTGGCCACCGGCAAGGTCGCCGCCGCCCAGGCCAAGGGCCGCCACGAGCTGCTCACCCTCGAGACCGAGGTCACCACCGAGGACGGCGAGCTCGTCTGCCTGGTCCGGGGCACCCTGCTGTCGCGGGGCACCGCGCCACCACGCGAGGGCCGGGCATGAGCCCCCGGGTCAACCTGGCCGAGGTGCGGCCCGGCGACAGCCTGCCCGAGGTCGCCGAGACGATCGAGCGCATGGACCTGGTCCGCTACGCCGGCGCCTCCGGCGACTTCAACCCGATCCACTGGAACGACGAGGTCGCCAAGGCCGTCGGGCTGCCCGGGGTGATCGCCCACGGCATGTACTCCATGGGCGTCGCCGCCCGCATGGTCACCGGCTGGGTCGGCGACCCGGCCGCGATCAGGCGATTGAAGGTCAGGTTCTCGGCCATGATCGAGCCCGGCCAGACCCTCACCGCCAAGGGCGAGGTGGCCGAGGTCGACGGCGGCCGGGTCCTGGTCCGCTTCCACGCCGAGGACGAGAAGGGCGAGAAGGTCCTGAGCAAGGGCGAGGCCGAGCTGGAGCTGTAGCCGCATGGGGAACGGGTCGGCAGAGGACCCCGCCGCTCTCCTCGAACAGCGCCAGGCGGCGCGGGAGCGGCGGGACTTCGCCGCCGCCGACGCCATCCGCGACCAGCTCCGCGAGGCCGGCTGGCTGGTCAGGGACACCCCGGACGGGCCCCAGCTGACCGAGGCGCCCCCCTACCAGACGCTCGACCCGGCCACCCTGGCGCCGCGGTGGGACGAGCCCGACCGGGCCGAGGTCTCGGTGGTCGTCCACGTCGCCGGATGGGCCGAGGACGTGGGCCGGGCGACCCGGGCCCTGGCCGCCCACCACCGCCACCTCGACTACGAGGTGCTGCTGGTCGCCGACGGGGCCGGCGAGGCCACCGGCCGGGCCCTCGAGGACCTGGCCAGGGACGACCCCCACGTCCGGGTCCTGCACCTCGACCCGGCGATCGGCTTCGGCGCCTCCATGAACCTGGCCATGGGCCAGGCCCTGGGCCGCGTGCTCGTCTGGCTCGACCCGCACGTCGAGGCCACCGGCGACCTGCTCGGCCCGCTGCTGGCCGCCCTCGACCAGCCGGGCACCGGGCTGGCCGGCGGCTGGGGGGTGACCACCACCTCGATGCTCGAGTTCGAGGCCGACGACGGTCCCGAGGTCGACGCCATCGAGGGCTACCTGCTGGCCGTGCCGCGGGCGCTGGCGGCCGGCGTCGGGGTCGACCCCAAGGACCGCTACTACCGCAACGCCGACCTCGACTACTCCTTCGCCGTCCGCGCCCTCGGGTACCGGGCGACCAGGGTCGAGGTGCCGGCGGCCCGGCACCGGCACCGTGGTTTTCACGACACCGATCCCGGGGAACGGGACCGTGCGTCCAGAAAGAACTACGATCGTTTCCTCGGACGCTGGAAGAGCCGCACCGATCTCCTCACCCGGGGGTTCCGGGGCTATCACCGGCACCGGTAACCGGAGGGCGGGGTTCGGGGTCTAAGGGAACGTTGGAAGGGGACCGAGGTGGAGGTCGACCGGGAACTCGTCGAGGCCGCCCAGGCCGGTGACCGCTGGGCGCTCGAGGAGCTCGTGCGCCGTACGCACCGCAGCGTGTACACCTGCGCGCTCCGGCTGGTGGGCAACCCGGACGACGCCGCCGACGTGACCCAGGACGTCTATCTCCGGGTGGTGCGCAAGTTGGGCGGCTTCCGGCACGAAGCCTCCTTCTCCACCTGGCTGAACAGGGTGACGACGAACGTGGCCATGAGCACGCTGAAGCGCCGCACGCGGCGGTTCGCGGTCGAGGGGGCGGCGGTGCCCGCCGACACCCGCGACCCCGCGCCCGAGCCGGCCGAGCGGGCGGAGGCGATCGCCCTCGCCCGCCGACTGGAGCTGCTGGTCGCCGGCCTGCCCGAGGGGCAGCGGCAGGTGCTCGTGCTCCGTGACGTCTACGGCCAGTCGACCGAAGAGGTGGCGAACGCGATGGGGCTGACGCCGGGTGCGGTGAAGGTGCGCCTGTTCCGGGCGCGCGAGCGGCTCAAGGCAGAGCTGGAGGCGACCGAAGGCGGCCAGGTGGTCGCCCTCGCCGGCCGGCGCCGAGCGACCGGGCGGCGGTCATGACGACCTGCCACAACATCCGCCCGCTGCTCCCCGCCCGGGCTGAGGAGCTGTCCCTGTTCGAGATCCACACCCGGGCCGAGCACGTCGCCGACTGCGCCCGCTGCGCCACCGAGGCCGCCGCCTACAGCCGCCTCGGCCAGGCCCTCGCCGTCATGGCCAACCTCGAGGTCGACCCCGCCGACGGCACCCTCGAGCGCGTCCTCGTCGCCATCGGCCGCCGCCGCACCGGCGTCACCGACCCCCGCATCCTCGCCGCCGCCGGCTCCGCCGGCGCCCTGGTCGCCACCGTCGTCGTCGCCCGCGCCGTCCGTTCCCGCCGCCGTTCCCGCCGCCGCCCCTCCGGGCCGTGGTCCCGCCGCCTGCGGCTGCCGAACCTGCCGGTCCCCACCCCCGCCCTGGCCCGCGCCAAGTAACCGGGTCGACAGCGGTGCCCGCAAGGGCGGCGCGCAAGCTTTGGCGTTGCACGGACGGCCTGGCGCTGCATGCGGCGCCGGAGACATGACCGGGGTGCTGGTCCTGGTCACCGGGCCGCCGGCGGCGGGGAAGACGACCCTGGCCCGGCCGCTGGCCGACGCCCTGGGGCTGCCGGTGATCGGCAAGGATCTGATCAAGGAGGCGCTGTTCGACGCCCTCGGCACCGGCGACCGGGCGTGGTCACGGCGGCTCGGCGTCGCCAGCTACGAGGTGCTCTACGCCATCGCCGGCGCGCTCCCGGCAGCGGTGCTCGACGCCAACCTCGGCCCCGAGGCCGGTCCGCGCCTGCGTGCCCTTGATGCCGACCTGATCGAGGTGTTCTGTCGCTGCCCGCCCGACGAGGTCGAGCGCCGGTTCGCAGCCAGAGCCCCGATGCGCCATCCCGGCCATGTCGACCACCAGGTCGCTCCGGAGATGAAGGCAGCCCGACCCCACGGGAGCGAGCCCCTCCGCCTGGGCGGTCCGATACTGGAGGTCGACACAAGCCGCCCGGTCGACGTCGCCGAGATCGCGACCTGGGTCGGCGCCCGCCTCCCGAGCGCCTGAACCCGACCCCACAGCCCCAGCCCGCCTCAGCCATGCCGACCGGAATGCTGCATGGACGGCCGCCAACCACTCGGGCCGGGCTTGGCCCCCCGGAGGGGGAGCGTAGCCGACCCCAGGAGGTGCTGTTGGCGGCTGTCCACAGCCCCCTGAAGCGCGGGCCAGGTACGGGGGCTGCGCGGTGCCAAGCTGAGAGGTGCGGGTCAGGTCGTCGACCTGTCCGGTCAGGCCATGGGGGTGTGCGGTCGGGCTCCGGGGGCCCGACCGGTGTAGACCGCGCGGGGGCGGATGGGGGTGTTGCGGTCGTATTCCTCGAGGGCGTGGGCGATCCAGCCGGCGGTGCGGGCGATGGCGAAGATGGCTTCCCCCGAGCCTCGGGTCATGGTGGTGACGTGGGCGAGGGCGGCGAGGGCGAGGTCGACGTTCGGGTCGGGGAGGCCACGGCGGGTGGTGGCCTCGAGGACGGCGTCCACGACCTCCATGCGGGGCGACCCGGCGGCCGAGGCCCGCAGCCGCGTCAGGAGGAATCGGGCGCGCGGGTCGCCGTCCGGGTAGAGGCGGTGGCCGAAGCCGCGGAGGCGTTCGCCGCGACGGAGCCGGGCGCCGACCACGGTCGCGGCCTGCCCGGGCCGGTCGATCTCGTCCAGCAGGGCCTCGATCCCGAGCGACGCCCCGCCGTGGAGGGTCCCGCTGACCGTGGCCAGCCCGGCCGACGCCACCGCGTACGGGTCGGCCCTGACCGAGGCGGCCACCCGCGCGGCCACCGTCGACGCGGCCAGCTCGTGGTCGGCCAGCAGCACCAGCGCCGCGTCGAGCACGCCGACCAGCCCCGGCTCCGGGTCGGCGGCGGACAGCCCGCCCCACAGGCGGGCGGCGATCCGGCCGGCCCCGGGGGCCCGGCCGGGCGGGACCCCGGGACGGGGGAGGCAGTCGACCAGGCCGGCGATCAGGGACCGCCCGGCGGCGGTCACGGCCGCCGGGCGGAGCTCCAGGCGCAGCTCGTCCCCGGCGGCCAGGGCGGCCGCGATCACCCGGATCCGCTCCAGCGGCAGGGCCGCCTCCGGGAGGGCGGCCTGGGCCCGGCGACCAGCCCCCAGGGCCCCCTCGCTCGCCCGCCAGGGCGGCGGGCCGGGCTCGGGCGGCGGGTCGGGGAACCGGCCCGTCCAGAGCCACTCGGCGACGTCCTCGAAGCTGCGGGTGCCGGCCAGGCCGGTGACGGCCACGCCCCGGTACCAGGGGAGGCCCTGGTCGATGGCGGTCAGGGCCGAGGGGACGACCAGGTCGGTGGCCGGCCGGCGGCCCCGCCGGGAGCGGCCGGGACGGGCCAGGCGGTCGATCTCGGCCGGGTCGAAGGTGCTGGTCCGCCCGTCGGGTGAGCGCTCGCGACCCAGCAGCCCACGACTCACATACGCGTACAGGGTCGCCGGCTTGACGCCCAGCCGCGCGGCCGCCTCCGTGGTGCTCAACCGCCGCTCAGCCCGCCCGCTCGTCATATTGATCAATATTGAGAATTACGGAAACCGCTGTCAAGCTGAGAAGGAGAGCAGCAGCGCGACGAGAGGCACGCCCATGCCACGGATCCACTTCCTCGACGTGACCAACCGCGACGGCGTCCAGACGGCCCGGGTCAACCTGTCCAAGTTCGGCAAGACGATGGTCAACTTCTACCTGGGCAAGCTCGGCGTCACCCAGTCCGAGGCCGGCTTCCCGTTCCTGTTCCACGAGGTCCCCTACCTGCGGGCGAACCTCGCCCTGGCCAAGGCGGGCGCGTTCGGCGACCTCCGGCTGTCCGGCTGGGCCCGGGCCGTCCCCGGCGACGTCGAGGCCTCGCTGCCGCTCGGCCTTGAGCACCTCAACCTGTCGATCTCCACCTCCGACCAGATGATCGTCAACAAGTTCCGCGGCCGCCTGGACCGGGCCGCCGTCATCGACCAGATGGTCGCCGCGACCCGGACGGCCAAGTCGGCCGGCGTGGCCACCGTCGGGGTGAACGCCGAGGACGGGTCGCGGACCGACGCCGGCTACCTGACCGAGTTCGCCCTCGCGGCCAGGGAGGCGGGCGCCGACCGGGTCCGCTACTGCGACACCATCGGCGGCGACACCCCCTGGCGCATCCGCGAGCGGTTCGCCGCCCTGGCCGCCGATGTCGGCATCCCGGTCGAGACCCACTGCCACAACGACCTGGGCATGGCCGTGGCCAACTCGGTCGCCGGCGCCCTCGGCGACCTGGACGCCGGCCAGGACGCCTGGGTCAACACCTGCGTCAACGGCATCGGCGAGCGGGCCGGCAACGCCGACCTGCTCTCCTGCATCCTCGCCTTCCGGCACGGCTTCGGCATGGACGCCCGGGTCGACCTGGGCGGCGAGCTCGACCTGAGCTGGGCCCGGCGGTTCGCTCTGTGGGCCGCCTACGCCTTCGGCCAGCCGCTGCCGCTCGGCCAGCCGGGGGTGGGGGCCAACGCCTTCGCCCACGAGTCCGGCATCCACGCCGACGGCGCCCTCAAGGATCGCCACAACTACGAGCTGTACGACGACGAGACCCTGGGGCCGTTCCCGAACGACTGGACGGCCCGCCAGGGCCGGGTCGTGCTCACCGGCGAGTACGGCGGCAAGGCCGGGTTCCGCCACGTCCTCGACGGCCTCGGCATCGAGCTCGCCGCCGGGGACGAGGACCTGGTGTTCAAGCTCGTCCAGCTCACCAACGCCGCCACCGGCCGGCCCCTCACCGACGACGAGCTGCGCCTGCTGGCCGCCTGGCCGGACGAGCTGGCCCTCCTCTACCCCGGTCAGCTCAGCTGAGCGAAGACGCCGCCGGAGAGGCGGGGGACCGTCTGGCTGACGTCGTGCGCTGCCGCCAGGCGGACGTCGGCGGCGAGGTCCGGCTGGCCGGCCAGCTCGCGGCCGGAGACGCAGGCGGAGAGGGCGGCCGGCAGGTCGGGGGCGGCGTCGAGGAAGGCGGCCACGGCGGCGCGGGCCTCGGGTGATGGCCGGCCGCCGAGGGCGTGGAGGATCGCGCCGGCCCCGATCAGGTCCTCAACGGCCGGGCGGAGGCTGCCGTCGGGACGTCGCTCCCCGGCGGGCACCACCCCGACCGGCCGGCCGAGGTCGCGGGCGGCCGCGGCCACCGCCGAGGCGTTGCGCAGGCACCCGGCCAGCACCACCGCCCCGGCACCGGCCAGGGCCAGGCTGACCGTGGCCCCGTTCGGCGAGGCCAGCTCCATCGGGGTTCCGGCCGGAACCTCGAGGAGGGACACGGGCGAGAGCGGGTCGAGGGGCGGGCCGGCGCCGTCAGGCCCTTCGCGAGCCGGCCACCGCCTGGGGATGACCTGGGCGCCGTTGGTGGTGGCGACCTCGACGGCGGTGGTGAAGCGGAGGATGTCGACGACCACGAGGACCGGGCAGACCGGGGCCAGGAGGGTGCCGCCTTCCGAGGCCCAGGCGAGGCGCGGGTCGAAGCCTGCCTGGTCCTCGAGTGTCATGACTTGCCTCCTGGGCTGGTACCCTGGTCGGGCCGGGTATCTTGTTCAGGCCGGGTGGACCCACCTATACTCGTTGGGCTTTGGGCTCAGGCTCGGGGCGCGCCCACTCCCAAGGCCAGTAGCTCAATTGGTAGAGTCCCGGTCTCCAAAACCGGTGGTTGGGGGTTCGAGTCCCTCCTGGCCTGCCACCCCTCGATGATCGACCGGCGCCTCGGCGTGAGGAGCAAGCCTTCGCAATGAACAGGGAAACCAAGCGGGCGATGGCCCGCCAGCAGAAGACCGCGGACCCGCAGCGGCTGCAGGCGCTGCGCAAGCAGCAGCTTGAACGTCAGCGGGCCGGCGGGCGGGACGGCCAGCAGGGCACCCGCCGCTCGCGGATGCGCGGCGTCGGCTCGTTCGGCAGCGAGGTCGTGGCCGAGCTCAGGAAGGTGAACTGGCCCGACCGGCGGACGGTCGCCGCCTACACGGTGGTCGTGCTGGTGGCCGTCAGCGTCATCACGGCGATCATCTTCGGGCTGGACACACTGTTCGGGAAGGCCGTGTTCGCCGTCTTCGGCGACTGACAGGAGCGTCATGAGCACCGACACCGCAACCGGCACCACCGGCCCCGGCGCCTTCAGCCTCGGGGACTGGTACGTCGTCCACACCTACGCCGGCTACGAGAACAAGGTCAAGGCCAACCTCGAGAGCCGCATCTCCTCGATGAACATGGAGGAGCGGATCTTCGAGGTCGTGATCCCCATGGAAGACGTCATGGAGATCAAGGGCGGCAAGAAGCAGGTCGTCTCGCGCAAGGTCTTCCCCGGCTACCTGCTGGTCCGCATGTACCTGGACGACGACTCCTGGTACGTGGTCCGGAACACGCCCGGCGTGACCGGCTTCGTCGGCTCGGGGGCCAAGCCGACCCCGCTGTCCGAGAAGGAAGTGGCCAAGATCCTCGAGACCAAGCCGGTCGAGAAGCTCAAGCCGCGGGTCGAGTGGCAGGTCGGCGAGTCCGTCACCGTCACCTCCGGCCCGTTCGCCCAGCTGCCCGGCTCGATCGCCGAGATCAACGCCGACCAGCAGAAGCTCAAGGTCCTGGTCTCGATCTTCGGCCGCGAGACCCCGGTCGAGCTCGCGTTCGACCAGGTCCAGAAGCTCTAACCATCCGAAGGAGTATCGACCCCCATGCCACCCCAAGCAGGTCGCCGTCGCCGCGTGGCGGCGGTGCTCAAGATCGAGCTCACGGCCGGCCAGGCCACCCCGGCGCCGCCGGTGGGAACGGCCCTCGGCCCCCACGCCGTGAACATCATGGACTTCTGCAAGCAGTACAACGCGGCCACCCAGGCCCAGACCGGCAACGTGGTCCCGGTGGAGATCACCATCTACGAGGACCGCAGCTTCAGCTTCGTCCTGAAGACCCCACCCGCGGCCGTGCTGCTGCGCAAGGCCGCCGGAGTCGAGAAGGGCTCGGCCGAGCCGCACCGCGAGAAGGTCGGCTCCGTCACCCGGGCCCAGGTCCGGGAGATCGCCGAGACCAAGATGCCCGACCTCAACGCCATCGACGTCGAGGGCGCGATGAAGATCGTCGAGGGCACCGCCCGTAGCATGGGCATCACGGTCGCCGGGTAGCGGCGCCCGTTCCCTCGTTCGTGGGAGGGCCGCAGACGCGGTCCGTGGACCACAGGAGGACAACTGATGGCAGGCAAGAAACTGGCCGAGGCGGTCGCCAAGGTCGACCGGACCCGGCTCTACCACCCGGCCGAGGCGCTCGAGCTGGCCCGGGAGACCAACCCGACGAAGTTCGACGCCACCGTCGAGGTCGCCTTCCGGCTCGGGGTCGACCCCCGCCGGGCCGACCAGATGGTCCGGGGCACCGTCTCGCTGCCCAACGGCACCGGCAAGACCCTCCGGGTCGCCGTGTTCGCCGAGGGTGAGGCGGCCCGCCTGGCCGAGGAGGCCGGGGCCGACGTGGTCGGCGGCAAGGACCTGGTCGAGCGGGTCCAGGGCGGGTTCCTCGACTTCGACGCCGCGGTCGCCGTGCCCGAGATGATGGGCCAGGTCGGCCGCCTGGGCCGCGTCCTCGGCCCCCGCGGCCTGATGCCCAACCCGCGTGCCGGCACCGTCACCCCGGACGTGGCCAGGGCCGTGTCCGAGATCAAGGGCGGCAAGGTCGAGTACCGGGTCGACCGGCACGGCAACCTCCACCTGATCCTGGGCAAGACCTCGTTCCCGGCCAGGTCCCTGGTCGAGAACTACCAGGTCGTCCTGGACGAGATCCTCCGGGCCAAGCCGGCCGCGGCCAAGGGCCGCTACATCAAGGGCATCACCGTCGCCACCTCGATGGGTCCCGGCATCAAGGTCGATCCCAGCGCCACCCGCAACCTCACCTCCACCGGCGCCTGACAGCCAGCGCGGTGCGCCGGAAGCGGTTCGGGAGCCGGAGATGACCAGCGGAGCGCGGCCCCGGGCAGCCTGGGAGCTGGGGTGGTGGGCGCCGGTGCCACCGGCGCTGGAGCCCGATGAGCTGGTCGACCCGGCGGTGCACGGATCGCTCCTGTCGGCGGTGGCCGACGGGGCCCCGCTCGACCGCCTGGGCCAGCACCGCCTGGAGTCCCTGAAGGCAGCCGGCCTGGCCACCCCCGACGGCCGCCCCCGCTTCCCGGTCGCCCCGGCCGCCCAGGCCAAGGCGGTGGCCGAGACCGCCGGCGACCTCGGCCGAGCCATGGCCCGCCTGGTCGCCGGCGAGTGGAGCCGCCTCGAGGTCGAGTACGAGCCCCTCCACGCCGCCCTCTCCACCCCGCCCCCACCCGGCGACGACGCTCGCCCCACCCCGCTGGCCGACGAGACCCCAGGCGCCGGGTACCAGCCCGGCCGTGACACGGGGGTGGCGGCGTTCGTGGTCATAGGTGGGTTGCTGCTCGACCTCGGGGTGCGGCGTCTGCTGCGGCGGGAGGGGCTGGCCTCGCCGCCGTTCGGCAGCGCGTTCGTGTGGCTGGCGGAGGGGGAGGGTGCCGCCGGGAAGTGGTTCACGCGGGTCACCGGCCTGCCCGGGCGGGGCAGCCTGGTCCGCTTCGGTCACCCGGACGCGCCCGCGTTCCAGCTGGCCGCGGCCGACCCGGAGGCGGCCCCGGCCCTGCCGGCCGCCCTCGAACCGGCCCTGCGGGAGCTCTGCGAGGGGCTCGGCTGGTCGGTCGTCCGCCTGGTCGAGGACGCCCTCCCGGCCCTCGACCCGGTCCGCCGCCGCGTTCCCGGCGCCGAGGACGAGGGCGCGTTCCTGGCCTGGGCCTACACCCTGGCCGTCGACGAGGCCCTCGGCCGCCTGGCGGCCCGCGGCCTCCTCGTCCCGCCGGCCGCCGCGGTCACCGCGGTCCGGGTCGCCGACCCCGCCCTGGCCGGCGCCGCCCTGTAAGGCCGCCCCCGTAGAAGGGGAGGCGAACAAGGAGCCGGCTGGGGCGGATCGCGGCCCGGGACATCCGCGCGGCCAGGCCCAACGAGCCGGGCCCGGAGGGTGCGTCAGCCGCGGCCGGTGCGGCGGAGAAGGTTGCGTTCGTAGAGGGCGTCGAACCGGCGGGTGGCCAGGCGGCGCCGCCAGTCGGCGGTCAGGGGAGCGGCGAGGGTGGCCAGCACCACCAGGGTGGCGATGGCGACCAGGTCGGCGGGCATGGTTCCTCCTGCATCGGCGGACTGGGGGTCCGCGTGCGGTGGCGGACTGGGGGTCCGCGGTGGACGAGCTGCGTGCTGCGGGTGCTGGCCCTAGGGGAGGACCAGCAGCGAGGGGCGGGGCTCCTGACCGGGGGGCCGGGTGGGGGTGGGGGGACCGCTCGGCTGGCGGGAGCCGGCGACGAGCAGGTCGACCCGGCGGGCGCGGTCCTGGTCCTCGATCGCCTTGGCGACGCTGATGTCGGTCAGCCAGCGGCCGCGCTCGAACCCGCGGTCGAACTGCCTGACGCTCTCCTCCTCGATGCGGTTGGCGGCCCACATGGCCATGAACGCTCCCCCGGCGACGAGGCCGAGGAGCAGGCTGATGATGACCGGCGTAGCCATCTACCTCCCCCTTCTGATGCTGCGATCGTCGGCTCTGACGAGATCGACGGCTTCGGAACCTATGACAGCAAGGCGCCTAAGAGCAACATAGCGATACGGCCGCCAAGCAGCTCGCGGTTATCCACAGCCCCCCTGTGCTACAGTGCGTGCTTGCCGAAGACCGTCCGGTTGCCGCATGGCACGAAGGTCCCCGGGTCAGACAGGGGGCGCCGGCGCAGGCGAAGCACCTCGCAAGGTGCCTCCACGCGTGGCATACGCCAGTCGGACGGTCCGGGACCGTCCGTTTTCTTTTGTGGAGGTGAGGCCGTGCCGAACGCGAGCAACGTCGCCGAGGTCGAGGCCATCAAGGGACGCCTGGAAGGCTCGGTGGCCGCGCTGCTCACCGAGTACCGGGGCCTCAAGGTCGCGGAGCTGGGTGAGCTGCGCGCGTCGCTGCGCGGGTCGTCGACCGAGTACCGGGTGCTGAAGAACACCCTGACCAGCATCGCCGTGCGCGAGGCGGGCTACGAGGACCTGGTGGTCCTGCTGCAGGGCCCGACCGCGGTCGCCTTCGTCCACGGCGACCCGGTCCAGGCGGCCAAGGACCTGGCCGAGTTCGCCCGCACCCACCCGGCCCTGATCGTCAAGGGCGGGGTGATGGACGGCAAGGTCCTCGGCGCCGCCGAGGTCCGCCAGCTGGCCACCCTCGAGTCCCGCGAGGTCCTGCTGGCCCGGCTGGCCGGGCTGCTCCAGGCCTCCGCGCAGCAGGCCGTGA